>NZ_JACARZ010000202.1:0-437 GCF_013386315.1 Pseudomonas sp. P7779
AATCAACATTCACCATCACAGTGATGGAATGCTCATTTCTAAGCTTTCAAGACAGAAGCAGTAGTGGTGGAGCCAAACGGGATCGAACCGTTGACCTCCTGCGTGCAAGGCAGGCGCTCTCCCAGCTGAGCTATGGCCCCGTATTTCTACAGGCGTTTCCCACACAAAATTGGTGGGTCTGGGCAGATTCGAACTGCCGACCTCACCCTTATCAGGGGTGCGCTCTAACCAACTGAGCTACAGACCCAATTTCGGGCTGCTTCTTTATCGTCTTCTTCAATGAATCAAGCAATTCGTGTGGGAACTTATGGAGCAGCTGATGTCGTCGATTAAGGAGGTGATCCAGCCGCAGGTTCCCCTACGGCTACCTTGTTACGACTTCACCCCAGTCATGAATCACACCGTGGTAACCGTCCTCCCGAAGGTTAGACTAGCTA
>NZ_JACARZ010000203.1:0-448 GCF_013386315.1 Pseudomonas sp. P7779
TCAATATTCATTGGCGAATATTCATTTCTAAACTCTAACAGTAGAAACAGTTAATGGTGGAGCCAAACGGGATCGAACCGTTGACCTCCTGCGTGCAAGGCAGGCGCTCTCCCAGCTGAGCTATGGCCCCATAACAAAATTGGTGGGTCTGGGCAGATTCGAACTGCCGACCTCACCCTTATCAGGGGTGCGCTCTAACCAACTGAGCTACAGACCCAATTTCGAGCGCGTAACTGATTAGCTAAGAGCTATCAGCTTGGAGCTTAAAGCTGCTTCTATCGTCTTCTTCAATGAATCAAGCAATTCGTGTGGGAACTTATGGAGCAGCTGATGTCGTCGATTAAGGAGGTGATCCAGCCGCAGGTTCCCCTACGGCTACCTTGTTACGACTTCACCCCAGTCATGAATCACACCGTGGTAACCGTCCCCCCGAAGGTTAGACTAGCTA
>NZ_JACARZ010000204.1:0-824 GCF_013386315.1 Pseudomonas sp. P7779
CCCCGCACCGCCCCGCACCATGGCCGCCACCTGCATAACCCCAATAACAACAGGTCTGACACCATGAGCACTTTCGACCCGCGCCGGCTTTTGCTGGCAACCGCTGTCGCCAGCATTGCCCTCCCCGTTGTCGCTGAAGAACACGGCTTCCTGGAAGACGCCAGCGCCAACCTAAACCTGCGTAATTTCTTCTTCAACCGCAACTACACCAACCCCAGCAAGACCCAGGGCGGCGCACAGGAGTGGACGCAAAGCTTCATCCTCGACGCCAAATCCGGCTTCACCCAGGGCACCGTCGGTTTCGGCGTGGATGTACTGGGCCTGTACTCATTGAAGCTCGATGGCGGACGCGGCACAGGTGGCACCCAGCTGTTGCCGCTGGACCACGATGGCCGCCCGGCGGATGAATTCGGGCGTCTGGGCGTGGCGTTCAAGGCACGGGTTTCAAAGACAGAAGTGAAAGTCGGCGAATGGATGCCGGTGCTGCCGATCCTGCGTTCGGACGATGGCCGCTCGCTCCCGCAAACCCTGCGCGGCGGGCAAATCACCTCCAAGGAGATCGACGGCCTGACCCTGTACGGCGGCCAGTTCCGCGCCAACAGCCCACGGGACGACAGCAGCATGACCGACATGTCCATGTTCGGGAAAACCGCGTTCACCTCCGACCGCTTCAACTTTCAGGGCGGCGAATATGCCTTCAACGACAAACGCACCCAGATCGGTGTGTGGAACGCCCAACTCAAGGACATCTACAGCCAGCAATACCTCAACCTGATCCACAGCCAACCGGTGGGCGACTGGACCCTGGGCGCCAACCTCGGGTT
>NZ_JACARZ010000021.1:0-46583 GCF_013386315.1 Pseudomonas sp. P7779
TGTAAGAGCGGAACCAATACAAGCCGTAACCGAAGGAATGGATATGTACTCAACCAAACGAAGCCCAAAAGCATGAGCCTCCTGCCCTACGCCTGGGCCAAATCCCAACGCATCCTCCTTCACCCGGGAACCCAGGGCCCGACGCTGACCATCTGCCCCTCGACCCCCGGCTGGTCCATCAGCGAGGTCCACCGCCAGTTCGGCCAAACCCACCTGATCCAGGTGCGCGACGACGAACTCGACGGCCTCCTGGCCACTGCCTACGCCGACACCGGCAGCGCCGCCGCCGTCGTGGGCGCCGCCGAAAACGAAGTCGATCTCTACCGCCTCATGCAAGACATCCCCGAAATCACCGACCTGCTCGACACCCAGGACGGCGCCCCGGTGATCCGCATGATCAACGCCTTGCTCACCCAGGCCGCCCGCGACGAAGCCAGCGACATCCACATCGAACCCTACGAAACCCACTCCGTGGTGCGCTACCGCGTCGACGGCACGCTGCGTGACGTGGTGTCCCCGCGCAAGGCCCTGCACGGCGCCTTGGTCTCACGCATCAAGATCATGGCCCAACTCGATATCGCCGAAAAACGCCTGCCCCAGGACGGCCGCATCGCCCTGCGCGTGGCCGGTCGCCCCATCGATATCCGCGTCTCCACCGTGCCCACCGGCCATGGCGAGCGCGTAGTGATGCGCCTGCTGGACAAACAAGCCGGCCGCCTGCAGCTGGAAACCCTCGGCATGGACCCCGCCGTCCTGGCCAAACTCGACACCCTGATCCGCCAACCCCACGGCATCGTGCTGGTCACCGGCCCCACCGGCAGCGGCAAGACCACCAGCCTCTACGCCGCCCTGGCCCGGCTGGATGCGAGCACCAGCAATATCCTGACCGTCGAAGACCCGGTGGAATACGACCTGCCGGGCATCAGCCAGATCCAGGTCAACGCCAAGATCGACATGACCTTCGCCCTGGCCCTGCGGGCAATCCTGCGCCAGGACCCGGACATCATCATGATCGGCGAAATCCGCGACCTGGAGACCGCACAAATTGCCGTCCAGGCCTCGCTCACGGGCCATCTGGTGCTCGCCACCCTGCACACCAACGACGCCGTCTCGGCGGTCAACCGCTTGATCGACATGGGCGTCGAACCGTTCCTGCTGGCCTCGTCACTGCTCGGCGTATTGGCCCAGCGCCTGGTGCGTCGGCTGTGCCCGCACTGCAAGCAGGAAGACCCGGCCGCGCCCGGCACCTGGCGGCCTGTCGGGTGCGCGCAGTGCAACCAGATCGGTTACAGCGGGCGTACCGGTATCCATGAATTGTTCTGCATCGACGACGAGCTGCGCGGGCTGATCCACCAGGGCGCCGGCGAGCAGGCCTTGAAGGCCGCCGCACGCCGCGCCGGCATGTTCAGCATGCGTGAGGATGGCGAACGCTGGGTACGCAGCGGCGCCACCGCCCCCGAAGAAATCCTGCGCGTAACACGGGACGCCTGATGAACCGATACCGCTACGAAGCCGCCGACGCCAGCGGCAAGCTGGAGTCCGGGCACCTTGAGGCAGACAGCCAGAGCGGCGCGTTTGCCCACCTGCGCAGCCGTGGCCTGACGGCCTTGCGGGTGCAGGTCGAGAACAACAACGAGCGTGCCGGCGGTGGCGGCCGGTTCAGCGCCAAACTCTCGGACAATGACCTGGCCTGGGCCACGCGCCAGCTGGCGAGCCTGCTCGGTGCGAGCCTGCCACTGGAGGCCGCGTTGAGCGCCACGGTGGAGCAAGCCGAGAAAAAACACATCGCCCAGACCTTGAGCGCGGTGCGCGCCGATGTGCGCAGCGGCATGCGCCTGGCCGATGCGTTGGCCGCCCGGCCCCGGGACTTTCCGTCGATCTATCGGGCGCTGATCGCGGCGGGGGAGGAGTCCGGCGACCTGGCCCAGGTCATGGAGCGCCTCGCCGACTACATCGAGGAGCGCAATAACCTGCGGGGCAAGATCCTCACGGCGTTTATCTACCCGGGCGTGGTGGGGCTGGTGTCCATCGGCATTGTGATTTTCCTGCTCAGCTACGTGGTGCCGCAGGTGGTCAGTGCGTTTTCCCAGGCTCGCCAGGACCTGCCGGGGCTGACGTTGGCGATGCTCAATGCGAGTGACTTTATCCGCGCCTGGGGCTGGCTGTGTTTTGCCGGGATCGTGGGTGGTTTCTGGAGCTGGCGCCTGTACCTGCGCAACCCCGTGGCGCGGTTGAGCTGGCACAGCCGGGTGTTGCGCCTGCCGTTGATCGGGCGTTTTGTACTGGGCCTCAACACCGCGCGGTTTGCCTCGACCCTGGCGATTCTCGGCGGGGCGGGCGTGCCGTTGTTGCGCGCCCTGGAAGCGGCGCGCCAGACCTTGTCCAACGACCGGCTGAGCCAGTGCGTCACAGATGCCACCGCCAAGGTGCGCGAGGGCGTCAACCTGGCTCCTGCGCTGGCGGTGGAAAAGGTCTTTCCGCCCGTGCTGATCCACCTGATCGCCAGCGGTGAAAAAACCGGCTCGCTGCCGCCAATGCTCGAGCGCGCGGCGCAAACCCTGTCGCGGGATATCGAGCGTCGGGCGATGGGCATGACGGCGTTGCTTGAGCCACTGATGATCGTGGTGATGGGGGCCGTGGTGTTGGTCATCGTCATGGCCGTGCTGCTGCCGATCATCGAAATCAACCAACTGGTGACCTGACTGCTGACGAAACACGATCAAAAATGTGGGAGCGGGCTTGCTCGCGAAAGCGGTGTGTCAATCAACACATGTCGCGCCTGATCCACCGCTTTCGCGAGCAATCCCGCTCCCACATTTGAATCGCGTTTCTTCAAGACTATTTTCGCGCGCCCGACACGCGGGTCCCAACCTCGGGTTCCTCATTCTATCATCTGCCCAACCCCACCACACGGCCCGTAACGCCTCCAGCCCGGTCCTCGAAATCCGCGCTGAAACCTCGCTGTCACCTCACCCCCAAACCGCTCAAAAGTGTGACCAAAACACCCGAGAATCTTTTTAAAAATCAAGCCGTTCCTCCCGAGGTTTTTTCCTTTAGCTGTCATCGGATGCTGCGAAATTTCATACCCATGGCCTCACCCCTGGGTACCCCCCGGAACACAGCCCGGGACCGAAGCCATAGCGTCATCTACCCCAACGTACAAACACGACGAAAGGAGCTTCTTCATGTTTAAGCGCAACGTTCTCGCGGTATCCATGACCCTCGCTGCACTGTGCTCGGCCCAGGCTGCCATGGCAGACATCAACGGCGGCGGCGCCACCCTGCCACAACCGCTGTACCAGACCTCCGGCGTATTGACCGCCGGTTTCGCCCCGTACATCGGCGTGGGCAGCGGCAAAGGCAAACTGGCGTTCCTGAACAACGACTACAGCCAGTTCGGCACCGGCACCAAGAACGTTCACTGGGCGGGCAGCGACTCGAAGCTGACCTCGACTGAACTGTCCACCTACGCCTCCACCAAACAAGCGACCTGGGGCAAGCTGATTCAAGTACCTTCGGTCGCCACTTCGGTTGCCATTCCATTCAACAAGGCCGGTACCAACGCAGTTGACCTGAGCGTTGATCAACTGTGCGGCGTGTTCTCGGGCCGCATCACCACCTGGAACCAACTCCCGGCTACCGGTCGCACCGGTAACATCGTGGTGGTTTACCGTAACGAAGCCAGTGGCACCACCGAGCTGTTCACCCGTTTCCTGGCGGCCAAGTGCGTCAATGAGTCCAAGAAATTTGTGGTCACCACCAACTTCGCGGACAGCTTCGGCGTGCCACCAGGCGCTGTGCCTGCCGTGACCAGCCAAGGCGTGATGACCGCACTGAACGCCGGTGATGGTCGCATTACCTACATGAGCCCGGACTATGCCGCGCCTACCTTGGCTGGCCTGGATGACGCCACCAAAGTGGCCAAGGTCGCCGGTGTTTCTCCAGCCCCTGATAACGTTTCCGCCGCCATCGCTGCTGTGCCCGTACCGGCTGCTGCCAACGTCGCCAACCAGAACGCCTGGGTACCGGTGTTTGCTGCCGCCGCCGATGCCAACGATCCAAGCGTCGTGCCTTACCCAAGCAGCGGTTATCCGATCCTGGGCTTCACCAACCTGATCTTCAGCCAGTGCTACGCCGACGCCACCCAGACCTCGCAAGTGCGTGCGTTCTTCACCCGTCACTTCGGTGCCAGCGCCTTGAACAGCAACGACAACGCGATCAAGGCCAACCGCTTCGTGCCACTGCCAGCTGCCTGGAAAGCCGCGATCACCAGCAACTTCGTTACCGCAACCAGCGCGCTGAGCATCGGCAAGTCTGATGTCTGCAACGCCATCGGTCGTCCGCTGTAACCCACGCTTTTACCGACCGGCAACACCCGATCAGCAACGGCCTGTGCCGTTGCTGATTTTTGCGTTTGCGGCTCGGCTATCAGCCTTACATGAACTTTCCATGACAGAAGTTCAGTCCCGCCCCTCGCCAACCGCCTAACTCCCATACGTGACGCACGTCGCCAGTTCCCCATGGGCAATAACAAAGAAGGAAGCTTCCTGATGGTCCGCTGCAAACCACCGGTCAACCTGAATGCCCAAGGCCCTGGCGGCCAGACGATCCTGCGCCTCAAACCCCTGGCCCAGGCGATTGCCTTGTTCATGGTGGCAGGCAGCGCCCACGCGGCGACAGCGTTCAGCTCCGGCTGGTTTGCCGACAAGGGTGCCTCCCAGGCGGCGACAGCGGCCCGCCTCAACGGGGCGCAGGTGCCGGGGATTCCATCGTTGAATCAGCAGGCGCGGGCGAACCAGCAGTTGTCACGTTCCATCAGCACGCTCAACAACAGTGTCGCGGCGATTGCGGCCCAGCAGGCCGCCCAGGCCGCTGGCCGGCAAGCGGCGCTCGGCCAGGTCTCGACGATTCCCGACGGCCTCGGCAAGGGCGGCTTGCAGGTGGACAACAGCCTGACCCAGGGCTGGACCAACGCCAAGGGCCCGACCCAGAGCCAGTCCGGTGGCAAGACCACGGTGACCATCGAGCAGACCGCCGACAAGGCGATCCTAAACTGGGAAACCTTCAACGTCGGACGCAACACCACGGTCGATTTCCAGCAGCAATCGAATTGGGCCGTGCTCAACCGTGTCAACGACCCCAACGCGCGCCCCAGCGAAATCCAGGGCCAGATCAACGCCCCTGGCACAGTGATGATCATGAACCGCAACGGGGTGATCTTCAGCGGCAGCAGCCAGGTCAATGTGCGCAACCTGGTGGCGGCCGCCGCCACCATCACCGATGACCAATTCACCCAACGCGGGATCTATGTGGATGCCAACGGCACCCAGCCGACTTTCACCGACGCGGCGGGCAAGGTCGAGGTGCAGCGCGGCGCGTTGATCCAGACTCACAACCCGGCCACCTCTACCGACGCCGGTGGCTACGCCTTGCTGCTCGGCTCGGAGGTCGAGAACGCCGGCAGCATCATCACCGCCAGGGGCCAGGCCACCCTGGCCGCCGGCGACAGTTTTTATATCCGCAAGGGCGTCGGCACCACCGGCAACGACCGCTCCACCACCCGTGGCAATGAAGTGGCCACCAGCCTCAAGGCCGGCAGCACGTCGGGCAAGGTCAGCAACAGCGGCCTGATCATGGCGTCGACCGGCGACATCACCCTCACCGGGCACCAGGTGCAGCAGAACGGCGTGGCCCTGGCCAGCACCTCGGTGGATACCCGCGGCACGATTCACTTGCTCAACGCCGCCAGCGACACCAGCGCCAGCGTGACCCTGGGCGAGGGCAGTACCACGGCGATCCTGCTGGACGCCAGCGGCAGCACCGCCCTCAACAGCCAGAAGGACAACGGCCTGATCAAGCTCGACGGCTTGCCTGCCAACCTGATCACCGGCCAGTTCAACAACCTCAGCGCGGTGGCCGATCGCACCGACCAGTCGCGGATCGAGATCGTCAGCGGCGGCACTGTGGATTTGCGCAAAGGCTCGATCACCCTGGCCACCGGCGGCCAGGTGGCGGTCAGTGCCGGCCAGCGCAGCCTGGTGCGTGACGGCGCGATGATCGACGTGTCCGGCGCGATTGGCGTCAAGGTGGCGATGGAAGCCAACAACATCAAGATCAACGTGCAAGGCAACGAACAGCGCGACGCGCCCGCCAACCGTGACGGCGGGCAATTGATCAACAACGATGTATGGGTCGACCTGCGGGACCTGGTGTTCGTCCCGGCCGGCACCAACGGCTATGCGACGGACCGCTGGTACACCGCCGGCGGGCTGCTGGAAGTCGGCGGTTACCTGGGCACCCAGGGCCACTCGGTCGGCGAGTGGATGGCCCAGGGCGGCACTGTGACGTTCACCGGCAAGGACGTGGTGACCCAGCAGGGGGCCCAGGTCAATCTGTCGGGCGGCACCGTCGATGTGCAGGCCGGCTACATCCGCCAGACCTGGCTCAAGGGGCCTGACGGCCAGCTCTATGAGCTGTCGAAAGCCCCCGGGGACATTCTCTACGCGGGGATCTACAAGGGCTTTGAAGACACCAGCGTCCGCTGGGGCCGCAGCGATTTCTACTACAACCCGCTGGTGGCCCAGCAAAGCCGCTACGAGGCGGGCTACACCGTGGGCCGCGACGCCGGCAAGCTGGTGGTGGGCACCACCAACGCGGTGCTGGAAGGCCAGTTGATCAGCGATGTATTCCAGGGCGATCGCCAGACCCAGGCACCGAATATCAACCTTGATGGTTATCAGCAGTCACAGCAGGCCATGGCCCAGCGGGCGCAGTTGATCATTGGCCAGTACACGCCGGTGTACAACAAGGCCACCGGCACCTTGCGCTACGCCTTGACCCCGACCATCGACCAGGTGCTGATCGAGAGCAGCACGCAAAAAATCGCCGACGGCCTGGACCTGGCCACTGCGCTGCCGACCGAACGCCAGGGCAAACTGGTGCTCGACAGTGACCAGCTCAATGGCTACCGATTGGGCGCGATCAAGGTCGGCGCAAAGCAGCAGATTGACGTCAATGGCGCACTCAAGGTGGCTGACGGCGGCGACATCACCCTGTTCGGCCCCGTGGTTTCAGTCAATGCCAACCTCACGGCCCACGGCGGCAGCATCAACGCGGGCAACCTGCTGAATCAGGTCGACCTCAATCGCTCCAATGCCGTTGGCGATGTGATTCTGCCGGGTATCGGCCGGCTCGATGTGGCCGCCGGAGTCAAGCTGGACAGTTCCGGGCGCTGGAATAATCTGGCGCTGGACCCTTCGGCCACTGATGGGGTGGCGTATATCAACGGTGGCAAGGTGTCGTTGCGCAGCTCCGGCGACGTGAACCTCGCGGCGGGCAGCCTGGTGGAAGCGTCGTCCGGGGCAACCATCGGCCTGGATGGCAAAGTCCGGGGCGGCAAGGGCGGCGACGTGACCGTGGGCGCACTGGGGGCTTTGGACCTGGGCGCCGAGATTCGCGGCTATGGCGTCAGCACAGGCGGCACCCTGACCTTGCAGGCCAACAAGGTGCAGATCGGCCAGAGCCCGCAGGCGCCGGATGCCAAGACCTTGCAGTTGGCCGGGGATTTTTTCAACAAGGGTTTTTCGGCCTATGACATTACCGGCAACGAAGGATTGCTGGTCGCCGATGGTACTCAGGTGGATGTGAACGTGCCGGCCTACCGGCTCTCGGAGCAGGCCGCCACGACGCCGGGTGGCGGCGATGCGGCCAGCGTGATGGAGCGCTGGACCCCGCCGTTTTACCAGGAAGACGCCAGCAAGGGCGTACTCGGCCAACGCCGTGGCGCCAGCCTGACCCTTTCCGCCGGCCACCTGGAGTCGCCTGCCGAGCAACTGCCGACAACCGCGCTGTTGGTCGGCAAGGGCGCGGTGATCAGCGTCGACCCGGGCCAGTCGATCAACCTGCGCAGCATCGGCCAACTGACGGTCGACGGCACGCTCAATGCCTGGGGTGGCAGCGTCAACCTGAACGGCCTGACCACGCGCGCGTTCGAGCCGGCCAACGCGGTTGGCCACGGCCGCTCCATCTGGCTGGGTGAAAACGCACTGATCGATGTCGCCGCCCGGGCCGCGACCGCCGTGGACAATCGCGGGAGCCAATACGGGTTGGTCCGTGACGGCGGCAAGATCAGCATCGGTGGCGAGATCAACCTGAGCACCGGCACGGTCACTGCCAGCGACCTGTTTGTGGTGGTACGCGAGGG
This sequence comes from Pseudomonas sp. P7779, assembly GCF_013386315.1. NCBI lineage: Bacteria > Pseudomonadati > Pseudomonadota > Gammaproteobacteria > Pseudomonadales > Pseudomonadaceae > Pseudomonas > Pseudomonas sp. P7779. Next base: position 8,204 of record NZ_JACARZ010000021.1, read on the forward strand.
CGCCCGGCTGGACGCGTCGGGCACGCAAGCGGTGTTGGATGTGCCGGGGCAGGGCGCAACCCGGGTGGCCAGCAATGGCGGCAGTATCAGCCTGGCGTCCAACAATGGCTTGTACCTGGACGGCAGTCTGGTAGCCCGGGCCGGCGGTGCCGGCGCAGCGGGCGGCAGCCTGAACGTAGCGCTGGACAGCCCGTATTACACCAAGAGCAGTGTCACGGATCGCGTGCTGAAGGTGCGTGAATTGGTGCTCGGCCAGACCTATCAGGCCCACCCGCTCGCCGGCACCGCCGCCGACGCGGCCGACAGCCTGGAATACGGCCACGCTCGCCTGGGCGTCGACCAGGTCAGTGCGGGCGGCTTCGACAGCCTGGCATTGATGAGCAACGGCCTGTTGAGTTTCGACGGCGATGTGTCCTTGAACATGGGCCAGAGCCTGCGCCTGTACAGCGGTGCCTTCAACCTCAGTGAGGGCGCGGCAGCCAATGCCCGGGTGAATCTGTCGGCACCGTCTCTGCTGCTGTCCGGCATGGATTCGCCGGCCCGGGAGTTCTACGTGAACCCGGTGTCGGTGTTGCCGTTACCCTCGCTGCGCGCCACCGAGGCGCAGTTCAATGCCAGCGGCAGCTTGATCGATGTGCGCGGCAGCGTGTTGTTTGGCAGCAAGGGCAAACTGCGCCAGGCCGACGACAGCCTGGTCGGCCTTGAGCGTCGCGGCTTTGATCAGGTCAACCTGACCAGCCAGGGCGATCTGCGCTTCCTGGCGGGTGCGAACCCGGACGGCGTGGCCTTGAGGGTCAGCACCCAGTTATTGACCCAGGGCGACATGACCTTGCGGGCGGCGCAGTTGTATCCGGCCACGGAGGTCGGTGCGCGGGTCATTGCCGGCTACCTGAGCGAATTCAACAGCCTCAACATCACGTTCGACCCGCTGCGCACCCTGACCATTGGCCGTACCGGCAACACGGATGCCGCGGTGCCTTACTCGGCATTCGGGCGCCTGCAACTGGGCGCCGCGACGGTGCGGCAGGGCGGTGTGGTGCGGGCGCCCCTGGGGTTGATCGATATCGGCAGCATGGGCAGCAGCCAGGTGCAATTGCTGCCGGGCAGCGTGACGTCGGTGAGCGGCAAGGGCCTGGTGCTGCCGTATGGCGGCACCCTGGACGGGCAGGTCTATAAGTACAACGGCAAGACCGTGACGTTTGTCGGCCAGGGCGGGCTGGTCAACCAGGACGCGGAACTCAGCGTCGGGGTGATTCTCGGCGGCCAGTCGGTGCAGGTGCAGCCTGAGGCTACCCTGGACCTGTCGGGCGGCGGCGAATTGCTGGGGGCCGGTTTCGTTTCCGGGCGCGGAGGCTCTACGGATGCGCGCTACAGCCCACTGGTGCAGTTTGGTGCCAATGGCGGTTTTGTGTTGCCGGGCCTGGGCACCAACCCGATTTACGCCATCGTGCCCGGGGTGCAGCCTGGCGCGGCGCCGGTGGCACCGGAGAAGGGCGCAGTCGATCCGTTGGTGGGCCAGCAGGTCACCATCGGCGCGGGAGTGCCGGGGCTGCCGGCGGGCACTTATACCCTGATGCCGTCCACCTACGCCTTGATGCCCGGCGCTTTCCGCGTCGAGATCAACGGCCTGGCCGGGCTCGGCAGTGATGCCGCCACCCAGCGCATGCGCAATGGCTCCTGGTCCACCGCCGGGCGCTTGTCCATCGCCAACACCGGGATCGGCAACAGCGTTGCCAGCCAGTTGATTTTGACCTCGGCCGATACCTTGCGTCGCTATTCCCAATACAACGAAACCAGCTACGCCCAGTTCGCCATGGCCGACGCCGCGAAACAGGGTGTGCCACGCCCGATGCTCGCCGTCGACGCCAAGACCCTGAAACTGGCCTTGCGGCCAGGGGGCGGCGCTGATGCGTTTTCGTTCCAGGGCATAGGCCGTTTTGAGGCCGCGACGGGTGGCTATGGCGGCGCGGTGGCGGTGATTGATCCAAGCAAACTGGGTATTGAAGTCGTCGCGGCGGGCAGTTCCGCAACCAGCGGTTTTTCCGGCATTACCTTCAACGATGACAGCCTCAACGCCTTGGGAGCCTCGCGTTTGATGGTGGGGGGGATGACGGCAGTTACGTATGGCCAGTCCGGGAATTACATCGTCCTGGCTGGCGGTACGAGTCGGGCCAACAGCACCGTCACGCTTCGGGAAGGTGTGACGCTCGCAGCGCCGGAAGTCTTTTTGTTGAGTGACACCAACGCGATCGTCCTGGAGCAGGGCGCATCCATCAACACCATCGGCCGTGGCAAAGCCAGCTACGACGCTCGTGACGGTTTTATCTACAAAGTCACCAATATGCTGGCGGCGTCCAACGGCTTGCTCAATGTCATTGCATTCAATACGACGGTGCCCAGCGGCGGGATCAGCATCGGTGTGTGTGACACGGGCCTGTGCAGCGGGCAAACCGGGCTGTACTCCGAAGGCAGCATCGTGGCGTTGACCAACAATACCTTCCAGTTGGGCGACCAGGTGCGCTACGGCACCCGTCACCTCAACCTGGGGGTCAACACCATTAACCTCGGCAGCGCCCAAGCCCTGGCCGCTGCCGCTGTGGCCAATCAGTTGCCGGCCGGCCTGACACTCACCCAGGCGCTTCTTGATCGCCTGCTCAAAGGTGATTCACAGTTCGGTGCGCCGGCCCTGGAAACCCTGCAGCTCTCGGCGCGGGACAGTTTCAACTTCTACGGCAGTACCTCCCTGGACACCTATGACCCACTGACGGGTAAATCGCGGCTGAGCAACCTGATGCTTGCCACTCCGGCGATCTACGGTGCCGGTGGCGCTGGCGACGTGGCCAACATTCATACCGCCAACCTGATCTGGCAGGGCGCGACCACCCCACCGGGCTCGGTGATCGCCGGCGGGGCGGGCACTGGCAGCGGGCGCCTGGATATCAACGCCGAGCGTATTGAGTTCGGCTACGGCGCCTTTGCCCAGACCAACACCGTGAGCAGTTTCGATCGCCTGGCTTTGGGCTTTGCCAGCGTGAACCTCAATGCCAGCGAGCGCATTACCGCCAACCACAAGGGCAGCCTCTCGGTGTATCAGAGCCAGGGCGCCTATGACCCGGTGAAGGGCTTCCAGTACAGCGGCGGCGACCTGAATATCCTCACCCCGCTGATGACCGGCGAAGCCGGTTCGGTGAACCGCATCACCGGAGGTGGGGCGATTGATATTGCAGCGTCCGCGGGGGCGCGTGGCAAGGCCGACGGCCAGGGCGCCGAACTGTCCCTGCAAGGCGACAGCATTCGCCTGGCCACGGCGGTAGTGCTGCCCAGCGGTAAAATCAGCCTGGGCGCCCGGGGTGATGTGGTGCTGACGGATGCGGCGTTGATCGACGTGGCCGGTCGCGCCACTGTGTTCAACGATGTGAGCCAATACGACGCGGGCGGCACGGTGCTGCTGGACAGCCGCAGCGGCAACATACTGCAGGCTGCCGGCTCGACCATCGACCTCTCGGCCAAAAACAACCAGGCCGGCAAACTGCGGGCGGTTGCGGTGGACGCGGCGGGCGGTATCGTCGACCTGCAAGGCACGATCCTCGCCGGCAGCAGTGGCTATTACGATGCGGGCGGGACCACGATGCCTTATGAGGCCGGTACCGTGGAAATCCAGGCCCAGCGCCTGGGCAGCAGCGGTTCACTGGACCAGCAGTTCGCCGACCTCAACCAGCGCCTGAATCAAGGCCAGGTGTTCGGCACACGCAGCTTCCAACTCAAGCAGGGCGACTTGACCATCGGTAATGGCCTCAAGGCCGGCACCGTCAACGTCTCCGTGGACAACGGCAGCCTGCGGGTCACCGGCCTGGTGGACGCCAGTGGCGAGCGCGTCGGCAGCATCAACCTGGCCGGCAAGCACGGCCTGACGCTGGACGGCGGCGCGGTACTCGACGCCCATGGCAGCAAGCTGCGGGTGGACAGCTACGGCAAGATCATCGATTCGCCCAACCGGGCCATGGTGGTGCTCGGCTCCGGCACCGGTCAACTGACCCTGGCCGATGGCGCACGCATCGACCTGCGCCACGGCACCGAGGCGGTCCAGGGCAATGACGGGCGCAACCGCGGCACCCTGGAACTGAATGCACCACGGCTGATCAACGTCGATGGCACCAGCAACGACATCAACATCGATGCCCATGGCCGCCTGACGATCCAGGGCGCGCGCTCGATCACCCTCAACGGCATGATCAGTTACGACGATGCGCCACTGGTCTCCGATCCGACGGCCAGCGGGCGGCCTTACCAACAGATCGACCAGGCCTACCTGGATGGCAAGCATGTGCTGAGCACGGCCTTTATCAACGGTGCATTGCTCAACCAGAACCTGCTGCAAAACAAACTCGCCGGGCTTAACAATGCAACCTACGCCGATGCCTTCCACCTGCGCCCGGGCGTGGAAATCGTCAGCAAGACCGCGGACGGTGACCTGGTGGTGCAGGGCGATCTGGACCTGTCCGGCTACCGTTACGCCAGCCTCAACCCCAACAGCCAGAAAACCTCGGTGTATGGCTCCGGTGAGTCGGGCAGCCTGACCCTGCGCGCCGGTGGCGACCTGAACATTTACGGCAGCATCAACGACGGTTTTGCGCCGCCACCGCAGACCGTCGATGACAAGGGCTGGGTGTTGTTGCCGGGCATCGACTTTACCGGCGGCACGATCATCGTGCCGGGTAACGGCATCACCCTGGCGGACGGCACGACCTTCCCGGCGGGCACCGTGCTCAACTACGACCTGCCGATCAAGGCCGTGGGCGTGGCCGCCGGTACGCGCTTGCCGACCCGGGCGACGCTGAACCAGGACCTGACGCTGCCTGCCGGTACGGTATTGGCCGCAGCGGTGTTCGACAGCGCGGGCAATGTGCTGTTTGCCGCAGGCACGTTATTGAGCCAGGCACACACCCTGGCGGCCGGCTCACAGCTGGACGCCGGCAGCCTGCTGACCCAGGACACCCGGCTCGGGGCGCTGACCTGGCCCAAAGGGGTGCCGTTGCCGACGAACTACGAGGCGCTTAACCCGACGCAAAACCACGTGACCCTCAATGGCGACATACCGCTGCCGCGCGGCGCGTTGATTCCTTCCGGCACCAACGTCAAGTTGCCGGGCGGGGCTGAGTCGGTGGCGTTGCGCCCGGAAGTGGCGGGGCGCCAGGGCAAGCTGTGGGCCCTCTCGCCGATGCTGGCCGAAGGTTCGCAATCCTGGTCGCTGCGGTTGGTTGCAGGTGCTGACACCGAGGCGGCCGACAGCCGCATCCTGCAAGCCCATCCGCGCAGCGGCGACCTGCGTTTGGCTGACAGCCACTACGGCATGTTTGCCAAGGAGATGCCCGCCAAGGGCAAGTTGACCTGGACCGCCTTCGCGGTGGAGGACTTTGCGGCCAATGGGGTGGTGGTCAAGGAAGGCGACCCGATCGACCAAAAGATCCTCGATGATTTCGGGCTGGGTTCGATTGATGATTTCTGTGGGGGCAATCCGGCGTACTGCGCCGTGAAAGTTGGCTATGTCTGGACCGAATTCGGCGCCAAGGACCTGGCGGACAACGGGATTATCGTCACCGTCGGAACGCCGATCGAGCAAAGCATCCTGGACCAGTTCGGTATCCCTTCCATCGATGAGTTCTGTGCAAGCTCGCCCGCCTACTGCCAGGCCCAAAGCGGCAAAGAGTATGCGGCGACCCCCTCCAGCAGCCGTTTCAGTGTGATTCGCACCGGTACGGGCGACCTCGAACTGCTCAGCGCCGGCAACTTGAGCATGGACTCCCTGTACGGGGTCTACACCGCCGGTACATCGTCCACTGCAACCGGTGCCAGTGACCCCTACAACCAGCCCAAGGCGCTGAACAGCGCGAAGACGGTGCTGAACGATACCAACAGTTATTTTGAACAGTTCGTCAACGGCTCATCTGACAGCCTGTACCGTGCCTGGTACCCGGAGGCAGGGGGGAATTTGAGCGTGAACGTGGGGGGCAACCTGACGGGGAATATCCTGGGAGGCGTCTTCAACCCAAGTCGGCCCAACCCCCTGGATAACGGCATCGACTCCGCCGATGTGGCCAACTGGCTGTGGCGCCAGGGCAGCGGCACGGTGAACACCGGCGGGCAGGCGCAGCCGACGGCCTGGTGGATCAATTTCGGTAGCTATACCGCCAACGCCTCCAAGGCTGATGCGTTCGTCGGGTTTACCGGTTTCGGCACCCTCGGCGGCGGTGACGTGGATGTACAGGTAGGCGGGGATGCCGGTGTGCTTCGGCGCATGGACGGCAACCCAATGTCGGCCTCTGCCAACCCGCGCAGCCAGGGGCTGGTGCTGGCGGTTGGCAGTACCGGGCGGGTTGCCGGTGATGGCAGCCTGCAGTTGACGGGCGGTGGTGATCTGCGGGTGCGTATCGGTGGCGCCCTGAACCCTGGCAGCGTGGTTGATGTAAACGATCAGAACGGCCAGTTGGTGAATATCCGGGGCAATGTCCAACTGCAAAGTGCGACCACGGGCCGGATCGACCTGACCTACGGCAGCAACAGCTCTGAGCAGAGCCCGGGCGAAACCCGCGCATTCGATCCGTTCCAGGCGACCCGTGGTCGGGCAGTGGGGGGTATCACCCTGGTGCCGGGGGATGCCACATTCAACCTGACCACATTGGGTGACCTGGTGCTGCAGCAAGTGATTGACCCGGGCCGTGTCGTCCTGCTGAACAACTCATCGTTTACCCGTGGCGGGACGAGTGGGACCGGCGAAAGTTGGTTCTCGTTGTGGACCGGTCACACGGCAATCGACCTGTTTTCAGCGGGGGGCAACTTGACGCCATCTGTCTCCGCCGCAGCGTCCGACCTGGCAACTGTCTACCCATCGATCGTTCGAGCGACGGCGGCTGGCGGCAGTATTTATTACGGTAACGCCGTCCTGGGGTACCAAGCCGATACGAGTCCGATAAATGCCTTGGTGCTCGCCCCCGGTGCCAGCAGCCAGTTGCAATTCCTGGCCCATGACTCGATTTATGCGGGCGGTATGTTTGTCACGCCTTCCGGGGCCGACCCCAGCATCATGGCCACACCTTGGCGGCCGGCGTTCGTCGGGACCATTGATGGTCAGGTGGTTGCCGATGGCAACAATCTGTCGGAGAACGGTAGCTCGTCGGGTTCCATTCCGCGTCCTTTGTTTGCCTTTGGCTCCGCCACGGCGTCGGCAGCCGCTTACGCGCCAACGGAACCGGCGCGGTTCTATGCCTTGACCGGCGATCTGGTGGGGGTCAGCAGCGGCCGGACCCTGACGTTCAATTCTTCCCCCTCGTTTTTGCATTCAGGGCAGACCTGGTACGAGGGTAACGGGCCAGTTTGGATGATGGCGGGGCGAGACATTGTCAGCAGTGGCAGCCGTTTTAATACGGCCCCTGGTGCGGTCAGCGAGCAGTCGACCGGCAACCTGTTCATCCACAACAACCCCACTGACATCTCCATCGTCTCCGCCGGGCGCGACATTCTGTACAGCAACTTCCAGGTTGCCGGTCCTGGCCTGCTGGAAGTGACGGCGGGCGGCAATATCCTGATGTCCGGGCGTGACCCGGCGAAGGGCGGCGAAGTCAGCATCACCAGCCTGGGCCCGGTGGTCGCGGGCGACAACCGCCCTGGCGCAGGCATCGTCATGCAAGCTGGCGTCGGCCCCAACGGCCCGGATTACCGGCGCTTTGTCGAGGCCTACCTGGACCCGGCCAACCTCGTCCAGCCAGGCGAAGCCCTGTCGATCCAGGGCGGCAAGGTCGCCAAGACCTATGAGAACGAACTGGTCACCTGGCTCGCCGAGCGCTTCGGTTTCGTCGGCACCCGCGAGCAGGCCCGCGCGGTTTACGCCGCACTGCCCGCTGAACAGCAACGGGTGTTCGCCCGTGATGTGTACTTCGCCGAACTCAAGGCCGCCGGCCGTGAGTACAACGCGGTGGGCGGTGTGCGCCAGGGCAGCTATGTACGGGGGCGTGCAGCGATTGCCGCGCTGTTCCCGGACAAGGACGTGGCCGGCAACCCGATCACCTACAAGGGCGATATCACGTTGTTCGGCGGCTCGGGTGTACACACCAATTTCGGTGGCTCGATCCAGATGCTCACCCCGGGCGGTGGGCAGACCTTCGGCATCGAAGGCGCGGCACCGCCGTCCACCGCCGGTGTGATCACCCAGGGCGCCGGCGATATCCAGCTGTATTCCATGGGCAGCATCCTGCTGGGCCAGAGCCGCATCATGACCACCTTCGGCGGCTCGATCATGGGCTGGTCCGGCGAGGGCGACATCAACGCCGGTCGCGGATCCAAGACCACCGTGGTGTACACGCCGCCCAAGCGTGTCTACGACAACTGGGGCAACGTGACCCTGTCGCCGGCGGTGCCGAGCACCGGGGCGGGGATTGCCACCTTGAACCCGATTCCGGAAGTGCCGGCCGGAGACATCGACCTGATCGCCCCGCTGGGCACCATCGATGCGGGTGAGGCGGGGATTCGGGTCTCGGGCAACATCAACATTGCCGCGTTGCGCGTCGTAAACGCCGCCAACATCCAGACCCAGGGCAAGTCGTCCGGGGTGCCGGTGTCGGCGGCGGTAAACACCGGGGCCATGACCTCGGCGAGCGCAGCCGGTGCGGCGGCGTCCCAGGCGGCGGAAGATGCCGCGCGCAGCCAGCAGGCGGCGGCCAAACAGGGCCGGGCGTCGATTGTCACGGTGGAAGTGTTGAGCTTTGGCAGCGAGCCAGTGGAGCGCAAGCCGGAGGACGGGCAGAAGACCTCGGGCTACAACCCCAACAGCCCGGTGCAGGTACTCGGCGCCGGACCGTTGAGTGACCAGGCGCGGGCGCGGTTGACGGATGAGGAGCGCCAGCAGATCAGCTTGTAGTTTTAGAAAAGGACCTCTCGTTGTATTTGGGGCGATCATTGATCGCCCCTTTTTTTCGTCTTGGGGGCCCGGCTTTCCCAGGTGGGATGGTGGTGCGGTCGAGCCGGTAGTCACTGAGGCCGGGATGAGTGATATCTCGGCCACCAAGTGCGAGCTCTATCACCCTGATCTGTCAGGCCAGGAGCTGGAGGCGATTAAAAGTACGAAGCGCTCAGCATTGGAAACCTACAGCGTTTCACAACTTTGGTCGGTGGCATGGACTGAGTAAATTGGTCAGGCGCTTCGCTCGTGAATTATTCAGCCAGTTGTTTGAATTGCCTCGCCAACTCCAACACGACTCGGCCGCTATTCGCGGTGGGCACCAAATGGGTAAAGGGAATATCGATCATCCGGTTCTCCCGCACCGCCCGCAAACGCGACAGCACCGGGTCGGTGGTCAGCAACTGACGTTTGCGGCTGGCCGGTGACCACAGCGCATCTGCCAGCAAAATCACATCCGGGTCACTCATCAGCAGGGTTTCGCTGCTCACGGTGACGCGGTATTGGTTGATCCCGGCAAATAAATTGCGCGCACCAGCAGCCGCCACCAACGTGGTGACAAAACCACGCCGACCCTCGCTGTCCAACCCGTTGACCTCACTGTCCAGGTAAAACACCGACAGCGGTTTACCCTCACCAGCCAGCGCCTGGGCACTGGCCAGGTCGGCGTCCATGGCATCGCTCAACGCCCGCGCCCGTTGCTGTTTGTGCACCAGGGCGCCGAGGGTAAACAGGTCGTTGCGAATATGCCCGAAGTAATCCAGCGAGTGCCCGTCGCACGCCGACTCCAGCAAGTACGACCCAACCCCGTTGCCTGCCAACCCTGTGCGGGAGGTGACACCAGTGCCAAAGGCAGTGGCGAATCCACCGACCACCAGATCCGGTTTCTGCGCATAGAGCACTTCGCTGGACGGGTACTTGGGCGCAATCACCGGCACGCCGAAATACTCGCCGTGTCGGTGGGCCACACCGTTGTCATCCAGATACGCCACGCCCACCAAGGCCGGGCCGACATCCAGCGCCAACAGCAGGTCTGCGGCATGCTGGTTGAGGGCCACGATGCGCGAAGGCGGTGAGTGGGCGGCGGTCCAATCCTGGTTGCAGTTGCGAAAGCTGTCGGCCAATACCGATGGCGCGCAGAGCAGGGCGCCCAGCAGCAGCCACGAGGCCTTCATGGGCGCTCCTTGATCAGCAGATCCTCGACGACTTCGCCGCCCACCAGATGCACTTCCACCAGCCGTTGCACATCGTCTTTGTTGTGCACGCCGTACCAGCAAGTGTCCGGGTACACCGTCACGATTGGCCCCAGGTTGCACGGGAACTGGCAGTGGGTGCGTGTCAGCAGCACGCCGCCAGGCTTTTTGATGCAGTCGTGTTGCAGCAGGTGGCGGCGCAGGGTTTTCCACAGTTGCAGCGCGCCACGCTGCGTACAGCGTGGGCCAGTGCACAGGAACACGTGACGGGCGTGGTCAGGCACGTGGGACCAGTCCGGATGAGTTTCCACGGGCGTACTCATCAGAAGCGATACGTGTAGCGTACTTCGGAGGTGAACGGCCGCCCGAGGTTGTCGACGTTGCTGGCGCGGCTGGTGACGTAGTCGCGGTCGAACAGGTTCTCTACCAGCAGGCTCACGCGGTGTTGGTGGGCGTTGTCGAGGTAGCGATAGGCGTCGGCATCCACCACGGTGTAGTTGCCGTATTCGACCTTTTTCGAGCTGACGATATCGCCGATGTAACGCACGGCGGTGCCGGCGCCCCACAGGCGGTCCGCCGATTCATAGCCGACCCGCGAGCGGGCGAAGAAGCCCGGGATATCGTTGATGGTGACACCCGCACGGGACTCGGTGAGGTTGCGGGTCATGTCGGCCTGCACGCTCCATTGTTCATTGAGCTGCAGCTTGGCGTCGGCCTCGAAACCACGCATCTGGATCTGCCCCTGGCCGTTGACCCACTGGATATCGTCCAGGGTGATCAGGTCGGTGATCTTGCGTTTGAACAGCGTGACGCTGGCGCTGAAGTCCCGGGCCAGCAGGCTGCCCTTGTAGTCGATGCCCAGTTCGGCGTTGCGGCTCTTCTCCGGCTTGAGGTTGCGGTTGCCTTTCTCATCGTCTTCGTTGACGAACAGTTGCTCGGCGTTTGGCAGTTTGTAGGCAGTGCCGTATTGGCCGCGCAGGGCCCAGTTGTCGTTGAGGTCGTAGAGCGAAGTGAGCATGCCGACAGTGGCGCTGTCGCCGCCGCTCATGGCTTCGTGGCGTACGCCGATGCTCGGGTGCCAGTTCGGCAGGGCTTCAATATTCGGGCGCAGTTGGGTGTACAGCGCGTGGGCCTGGGCCTTGTTGTCGTCGATGATCAATACATCGTCCTGGCCCTTGAACCACTGGTTGTCGGAACCGAATACCAGCACATGCTCACCGGGCAACACGGCCTTGCCTTCGGCCTGCACGCCCCAGTCGGTGAAGCCCCAGTAGTCGTTGTGGTTGATGACCCGGGTGCCGCCGCCTTCGATATTGTTGATGCGGGTATAGCGTGTGTCCCAATCGTTGATATGACCTTTGACGAAGTAGCTCAGGCGCTCGTTGAGGGTTTGCTCGAAGGTGGCCGTGGCGATTTGTTGCACGCGGTCGTTGGTGGTCTTGTGGTTGTCCACCGGCCGGGCGAAATCGAGGTTGGCGTCGGCGTACTGGTAAAACAACTCAAGGCGCGTGTCATCGCCAAACGACTGGATCGCCTTGGTGCCGAAGGTGGTGACTTCGTAGGAGCGTTTCTTGTCGCTGACGTTTTTCATGTCGCGGTTGCGAAACGGCTGGTAGCCCTCGGAGACGTTGCGGCTGACGTAGGCCAGCAAGCCAAGATCGCCGAAACCGTTGTTGAAGATCTTCTCGACCCGGGCATCGCCGGTGGTGCCGCCGAAGGTGTCTGCGCCCAGGTTCACCTCGCCGGACGCCTCGCGGGTTTGCGGGCTGCGGGTAACGATGTTGATCACCCCCGACACCGCCTGGGTGCCGAACAGCAGGCTCTGGCCACCCTTGAGCACTTCGATGCGCTCGATGGCGTTGGCGGGCAGGGTGTCCAGGTACAGGCCGCCGTACAGGCGGTTGTTCAGGCGCACGCCGTCCAGCAGGATCAGCGTGTCGTCGTTGCGTCCACCCAGCAGGGAATAGGTGCCGTAGTCGAACGGGCCGTTCTTGGGGGCCACGTAGAGGCCGGGGATGAACATCTGCATCACGCGCGACACATCGGCGGCGGGGCCGGCGCGTTCAATCTGTTCGCGGGTGACGATCTCAACCTTGCTGCCGTACTGGGCCATGTCGGCCACGGTGGTGGATTCCACCGACGGTGCGGAAATGATCTGCTGCTTGAGCTCAAGGGGAGGGTCGTCGGCCAGCAGCAGGGGGCTGAACAGGCAGCCGAGCAGCAGGCTGGGCACGGAAGTAGTGTAAGGTCGAATCATAGTCTTCTCGGAAAAGTATCTTTCGCGAAAAGCACGCACGAGTAGGCACCGAGCACACGCCAATACCGGCCCATGCCCGCCCACCGCAGGATTTTGCCAAACAGAATTCCAGGCCGGTCTCCGGGCTCACGCGTATGGACACCTTCACCTTCCCATGGCGCGCAGGCCACAGTGGTGTGTCGAAGGGGTCACGCGTCTACCGTTGCGGGGGCAGCACCGGACTGGCTCGAAAAGAGCGGCACCGGTTTCCCGTTTCACCCCATGCACGGCGGCATGAGGCACCTGAAACAGGCCGGCATCTGAACATTCGAAAGACCGTTCGTCAACTTGGCGGGTACTTTTCCGGCGGTTGCCAGGGAAGCGACTGACGGATATTGCCAGAAAATTCCCACAGGAGTACAAATGTACTCCATGAAGAATCTAACGCCCCGCCGTACCGCCATCCTGACCTTTATCCGCGACCGTATCGCGCAGCAAGGCCAGTCCCCCAGCCTCGCCGAGATCGCCGAGGCGTTCGGCTTTGCCTCCCGCAGCGTGGCGCGCAAGCATGTGCTGGCGCTGACCGAGGGCGGCTTTATCGAGGTCAACCCGAACCAGGCTCGCGGCATCCGCCTGCTCAATCAACCGGCGCGGCCGGAGCTGCTGGATATTCCGGTGCTCGGCCGGGTGGCCGCCGGTTTGCCCATTGGCGCCGATGCCGAAGTGCACAACCGTCTATTGCTCGACCCGGGCATGTTCGCGAAAACCCCGGATTACCTGCTGCGGGTGCAGGGCGACTCGATGATCGAAGACGGCATCCTCGATGGCGACCTGGTGGGCGTACGCCGCAGTGCCGAGGCCTTGAACGGGCAGATCGTGGTGGCACGCCTGGACGGTGAAGTCACCATCAAACGTTTCGAACACGTGGGCGAGCGCGTGCGCCTGCTGCCGCGCAACCCCGCCTATCAACCCATCGTGGTGCGGCCCGATCAGGACCTGGCCATCGAAGGGGTGTTCTGCGGCCTGGTGAGGCAAGGCTGATGGGCGCCGTCGTTGCACTGGACTCGCTGTTCAATGGCGGCCGGGTCTGGAAAGGCCGGCCCGCCGCGCCGCCGGCCAGCGTCCATCCCACCGGGCTTGCGGCCCTGGATGCGGTGCTGCCCAGCGGTGGCTGGCCGGAAGCGGCATTGAGCGAAATCCTGATGGCGAAGGAGGGCGTGGGCGAGTTGCAGCTGGTGTGGCCGACCCTGGCACGGTTGGCGGCGGCCGGTGAGCGCATCGTGCTGGTGGCGCCGCCCTACACGCCGTACCCCCACGCCTGGCAAAACGCCGGGGTGGATGTGCGCCAGCTGTCAGTGATCCAGGCCGATGAACGCGATGCCTTGTGGGCAGTGGAGCAATGCCTGCGTTCCGGCAGCTGTGGCGCGGTGCTGTGCTGGCCGCGCAAGGCCGATGACCGCGCCTTGCGCCGCTTGCAGGTGGCGGCGGAAACCGGCCAGACCCTGGCCTTTGCCTGGCGCTCCTTGAACGAGGCCATCAACCCGTCACCGGCCGCGTTGCGCCTGGCGGTTGAGGCGAGCCCTGCGCAAGTGCGGGTGCTCAAGTGCCGGGGTGGCCTGGCCCATCCCGCGCCCATTGCGCTTGGGCACTGAGGTTGGCATGCGCTGGGTGTGTATTGTGTTCCCGCAATTGGCGCTGGACGGGGTGCTGCGTTCGCGCCCCGAACCGGACCAGCCGTTGGCCCTGCTGGCCGGCACGCCGCAGCGGCGGGTGCTGCAAACCGTCAATGACGCCGCGCGCAAACTCGGCCTGCGCCCCGGCCAGTCGCTGACGGCGGCCCATGCCTTGACCAAGGCGTTCGCCTGCGCCGAATACGACCCGGCGCAGATCGAATACTGGCAGCAGTTTCTCGCCGCCTGGGCCTACCGTTTCAGCTCCCAGGTCAGCGTGTTCTACCCACGGGCGTTGCTGTTCGAGATCGAGTCGAGCCTGGGCCTGTTCGGGCCCTGGCCGTTGCTCGAAGCACGCTTGCGCAAGGAGCTGACCGAACTGGGGTTTCGTCATCGCATCGTCGCCGCGCCGAACCCGGCGGCGGCGCGGATATTGGCGAATGCCTACGACGGCCTGGCCGTGGCCGATGAGCAATACCTGCAACACGCCCTGGCACCGATCCCCATCGACCGCGCCGGCCTCGACCCGCAAGCCGCCAGCGCATTGTCGCGCATGGGCTTGCGCACCCTGGCCCAGGTGCAGGCGTTGCCTCGGCATACCCTGGCCCGGCGCTTCGACGCTGCGCTGCTCAAGCACCTAGATGCACTGTGCGGCCAACGGCCCCTGGCGCTGGCGTTCTACCAGCCGCCGGACCGGTTTGATGTGCGCATCGAGCTGAATTTTGATGTGTTGTCCCACCAGGCCTTGCTGTTTCCCTTGCGCCGTTTGACTGGCGACCTGTCGGCGTTCCTGTGTGGCCGCGACAGTGGCGTGCAGCGTTTTGACCTGCACCTGGAGCACGCGGCCGAGCCCGACAGCGTGATCAAGGTCGGCCTGCTCAGCGCCGAGCGTGACGCGGCGATGCTGTTCGAACTGGCCCGTGGGCGCCTGGAGCAAGTGCAAGTCACCTCGCCGGTGCGCGGCTTTCGCCTGGTGGCCGAGGACCTGCCGGTGTTTGTGCCCCAGCGCCAGGACCTGTTCGACGAGCGCCCGCAACAAACCCTGCCGTGGGAACAACTGCGCGAACGCCTGCGGGCGCGGTTGGGGGACGAAGCGGTGCAAGGCCTGCGCTTTCACGCCGACCACCGCCCAGAATGCGCCTGGCAAGCCGGTGCTGATCTTCGCCCGTGCTCACCCTCAAACAACGTGCAACGCCCGGGCTGGTTGTTGCATGAACCGACGCCCCTGGCCGAGCAGGGTCTACACATCCTGATGGGCCCGGAGCGCATCGAATCCGGCTGGTGGGATGGCGCCGATGTGCGCCGCGATTATTACCTGGTGCGCACCCGTGCCGGCCAGCAAGGCTGGGCCTACCGCACCGTGGGCGAGAGCGGCACGCTGTGGCTGCAAGGCTGGTTCGCATGAAGTACGCGGAGCTGCATTGTCTGTCCAACTTCAGTTTCCAGCGGGGCGCCTCCAGTGCCCGCGAGCTGTTTGAACGGGCCAGGCAGCAGGGTTACGAGGCGCTGGCCATCACCGATGAATGCACCTTGTCGGGCATCGTCCGTGCCTGGCAGGCAGCCAAGGAAGTCGGGTTGCCGCTGATTATCGGCAGCGAGATGCGCCTGGAAAACGGCCCGAAGCTGGTGCTGCTGGTGGAGAACCTGGAAGGCTATCAACACCTGTGCCGGCTGATCACCATTGCCCGTCGCCGTGCGGGAAAAGGCCACTACCGCTTGCTGCAGGAAGACTTCACCGCGGTACACGGCTTGCTCGCGTTATGGATGGTCGAAGACACCGACACCCAGGCCCATATCCAATGGCTGTGCAGCACCTTCACCGATCGCCTGTGGCTGGCGGTGGAACTGCATTGCGGCCAGAACGATGCCCGTCACCTTGAGCAACGCCTGAACCTGGCCGCCAGCCTGCACCTGCCGGCGGTGGCCTGCGGCGATGTGCATATGCATGTGCGCGGTCGCCGTGCGTTGCAAGACACCATGACCGCAATCCGTCACCACGTCCCGGTGGCCGAAGCCGGCGCGCGCCTGCATCCCAATGGTGAACGGCACTTGCGCAGCCTCGATGCATTGGCCGCGCTGTACCCGGCGCACTTGCTGGAAGAGTCCCTGAACATTGCCCGGCGTTGCACCTTTGACCTCGGCCAATTGCGCTATCAATACCCCAGGGAGTTGGTACCTGAAGGCCAGGATGCAAAATCCTGGTTACGCACCTTGACCGAGCAAGGCATCGCCCAGCGTTGGCCGAAAGGGGTCGACGCCAAGACCCTCCAGCAGATCAATAACGAACTGGAACTGATCAGCGACCTCGGCTACGAAAGCTACTTCCTCACCGTACACGACATTGTGCGCTTCGCCCGCAGCCGTTCGATCCTGTGCCAGGGCCGTGGCTCGGCGGCCAACTCGGCGGTGTGTTTTGCCCTGGGCATCACCGAGATCGACCCGAGCCTGATGAACATGCTGTTCGAGCGCTTCCTGTCTCGTGAACGCAACGAGCCGCCGGACATCGACGTGGACTTCGAGCACGAACGCCGCGAAGAAGTGCTGCAATACGTCTTCCAGCGCTACGGTCGTACCCGCGCCGCGTTGACGGCGGTGGTCAGCAGCTATCACGGCGCCGGCGCGGTGCGCGACGTGGCCAAGGCCCTCGGGTTGCCGCCGGATCAGGTCAACGCCCTGGCCGACTGTTGTGGGCGCTGGAGCGACGAAGCACCGCCCCTGGAACGCTTGCGCGAAGGTGGTTTCGACCCCGACAGCCCGGTGCTGCGCCGGGTGCTGACCTTGACCCAACAACTGATCGGCTTCCCCCGGCACCTGTCCCAGCACCCCGGCGGCTTCGTGATTTCCGAACACCCGCTGGACACCCTGGTGCCGGTGGAAAATGCCGCCATGGCCGAGCGCACCATCATCCAGTGGGACAAGGACGACCTCGACGCCGTGGGCCTGCTCAAGGTGGACATCCTCGCGCTGGGCATGCTCAGTGCGATTCGCCGCTGCTTCGACCTGCTGCGCCGCCATCGCAACCGGGACCTGAGCCTGGCTTCGGTGCCCAAGGAAGATGCGGCAACCTACGCGATGATCAGCAAGGCCGACACTATCGGCGTGTTCCAGATTGAGTCGCGGGCGCAGATGTCGATGTTGCCCCGCCTGCGACCGGAAAAATTCTACGACCTGGTCATTGAGGTCGCCATCGTGCGGCCGGGGCCCATCCAGGGTGGCATGGTGCATCCGTACCTGCGGCGGCGGAACAAGGAGGAAGAAACCACCTACCCGTCGCCGGAACTCAAGTCAGTACTGGAGCGCACCCTGGGCATCCCGCTGTTCCAGGAACAGGTCATGCAGATCGCTATGGTCGCCGCCGATTACACACCCGGCGAAGCCGACCAACTGCGCCGTTCCATGGCCGCCTGGAAACGCCACGGCGGCCTCGAACCCCATCAGCAACGCCTGCGCACCGGCATGCTGAAAAACGGCTACAGCGAAGCCTTCGCCGCGCAGATCTTCGAGCAGATCAAGGGCTTTGGCAGCTATGGTTTTCCCGAGTCCCACGCCGCCAGTTTCGCCTTGCTGACCTATGCCAGTTGCTGGCTCAAATGCCATGAACCGGCAGCGTTTGCCTGCGCCCTGATCAACAGTTGGCCCATGGGTTTCTACAGCCCCGACCAGATCCTGCAGGACGCCCGTCGCCATCATTTGCAGATCCGCCCGGTGGATGTGCAGGCCAGTGACTGGGATTGCAGCCTTGAGCCGATCGAAGGCCAGCAACCGGCGATTCGCATGGGCTTGCGCATGATCTCCGGGTTTCGCGAAGAGGATGGCCGGTGTATCGAAATGGCGCGCCAGGCCCGGGCGTTTTTTGATATTGCCGACTTGGGCGAGCGTGCCCAATTGGACACTCGCGCCCAGGAACTGCTGGCGGATGCCGGTGCCTTGCGCGGCCTGGCCGGGCATCGGCACCGGGCGCGTTGGGAGGTGGCCGGGGTGCAGAAACAACTGGGCCTGTTTGCCGGTATCGCCAGCCCGGAAGAGGCGGTGGTGGAGCTGCCGCAACCGACAGTCGGCGAAGATTTGTATGCCGACTACGCCAGCGTCGGCACCACCCTGGGCCCACACCCGTTGGCGCTGTTGCGCGATGAACTGCGCGCGCGGCGTTGCCGCAGTTCCAGGGAATTGCTGCGGGTTGAACATGGCCGCAACGTCAGCGTCGCCGGCCTGGTCACCGGTCGACAACGCCCGGGCACGGCCAGCGGCGTTACCTTCGTCACCCTGGAAGATGAGTTCGGCAATATCAATGTGGTGGTCTGGCGCGATTTGGCCGAGCGCCAACGCCAGGCGCTGGTGGGCTCGCGGTTGCTCAAGGTGGATGGCCGCTGGGAGGCGGTGGGCGAGGTTCGGCACCTGATCGCCGGGCGCTTGACCGACCTGACCCCGTTGCTGTCGGGCATCAGTGTGCGCAGCCGGGACTTTCGCTGAGTCGGCCCTTGCTCCTTCCTGCCGGCATAAGCAATATGCGATGAAACCAACCGCCACTGCCGGGCTCAAAGTTTTCATCGCCGCCCACCTTTTATCTTTTGCAGAGCCGACCGATGCAGTTTTTATCCAATACCCACGGCTGTGAGGGTTGGGCTGGGGAAATGGCCCAGAGGATTCGTGCTTTCGATTGGTCCACCACCGACCTCGGCCCGATGAGTGCCTGGCCCTCCAGCCTGACCAGCGCCGTGCAGATGATGCTGGCATCGCCCATGCCCATGGTGATGCTGTGGGGGCACGCCGGTTACATGATCTACAACGACAGCTATTCGGTGTTTGCCGGCGGTCGCCACCCTTATCTGCTGGGTGCGCCGGTGGAACTGGGCTGGCCGGAAGTCGCCGACTTCAACCGCAATGTGGTCGACACCTGCCTGGCCGGCGGCACCTTGTCCTACCGCAACCTGCCCCTGGAACTGTTGCGCGACGGCCGCCCGGAAGAAGTCTGGATGGACCTGTATTACAGCCCCGTGGCCGGTGACGACCAACGACCGGCCGGGGTCCTGGCGATTGTGGTGGAGACCACCGAACATATGATCTCCGAGCGCCTGCGCCAGGAACTCACCCACAACCTGGAGCAGCGCGTGGCCGCGGAGGTTCAGGCCCGTTCCGCTGCCGAAGAACAGTTGCGTCAATCACAGAAGCTGGAAGCCATCGGCGGCCTGACCGGCGGCGTGGCCCACGACTTCAACAACCTGCTGCAAGTGGTCGCCGGCAATCTGCACCTGCTGGCCCGGCATGAGCCGGACAACCCCCAGGTGCAGCGCCGGGTCAGCGCCGCCATCGCGGCAGTGGAACGTGGGGCCAAGCTGACCTCGCAACTGCTGGCCTTCGCCCGTCGCCAGCCATTGTCACCGGCGGTGTACAACCCGCTGCGCATCTATGAAGGCCTGGGCGAGCTGCTGCAGCGGGCGCTGGGAGAAACCATCCACATTGATGTGCAACTGCCCCAGGATCCATGGTGCATTAACGTCGACCGCAACCAACTGGAAAACGCACTGCTCAACCTGGCGATCAACGCCCGGGATGCCATGAAAGGCGAGGGCGTGATTCGGATCACCGGCGAAAACATTATTCTCAACCCTCCGGATTGCGCCGGTAAAAGCATCAACCCCGGTGAATATGTGCGCCTGGCCGTCGCCGACAGCGGCGCCGGCATGTCACCAACGATCCTGGCACGGGCCTTCGAACCGTTTTTCACCACCAAGCCGAATGGCCACGGTACCGGCCTGGGCCTGAGCATGGTGTTCGGGTTCGTGCGCCAAAGTGGCGGGCATGTTGAGGTCGAGAGCGTGGAGGGCAGCGGCACCGTGGTGCAGATGTATTTCCCGCGCAACCTGGGAGAGCCGGAAAACCACGATGCGCCCGTCGAGCTCACACAACCCACCGGCGGCCAGGAGACCATCCTGGTGGTGGAAGACAACGAAGGCGTACGTGCGGCTGCGGTGGAATTGCTTGAACAGTCCGGCTACACCGTGCTTACCGCCGAAGATGGCGACCGGGCCATGCTGATGCTCCAGGCCGGCCTGCAACCGGACCTGATTTTTACCGACGTCGTGATGCCGGGCCGGGTCAAAAGCACCGACCTGGCCAAGTGGGCGCGAGAGCAAGTGCCGGCGATAGCGGTGCTGTTTACCTCCGGGCATACCCGCGACATCCTTTCCAGCAACCACCTGCTGGGCACCGACATTCACCTGCTGAGCAAACCCTATGGCCCGGATGAATTGGCGCAACGGGTGCGCTCGGTGCTGACCTCACGAATGATGTGACGGATGGAGATCCAGCCAGCAACACCAAACCACTTTGGGAGCCGGGCTTGCCCGCGATGGTGGAGTGTCAGGCACCCCATCCGGTAACTGGCACACCGTCATCGCGGGCAAGCCCGGCTCCCACAGTGGATCTTCACTGCCTTGAACACACCGATAAGGTTACCCATGACTTCCCAGCGCAACCTGCCACCAGACACCTCACTCACCTCCCAACGCCCTGGCTTCGTGCGGGTGCGGGGTGCACGGGAACACAACCTGCGCAACGTCGACGTGGACATCCCCCGCGACGCCCTGGTGGTGTTCACCGGCGTGTCAGGCTCCGGCAAGTCCTCGCTGGCATTCTCCACCGTCTACGCCGAAGCCCAGCGGCGCTACTTCGAATCCGTGGCGCCCTACGCCCGCCGCCTGATCGACCAGGTCGGCGTACCGGACGTCGACTCCATCGAAGGCCTGCCGCCCGCCGTGGCCTTGCAACAACAGCGCGGTACACCCAGCACACGTTCATCAGTGGGCAGCGTCACCACCTTGTCCAGCCTGATCCGCATGCTCTACTCCCGCGCCGGCAGTTACCCGGCGGGGCAACCGATGCTGTACGCCGAAGACTTTTCCCCCAACCTGCCCCAGGGCGCCTGCCCGCAATGCCACGGCCTGGGCCGCGTGTACGAAGTGACCGAGGCCCTGATGGTGCCCGATCCTTCCCTCACCATCCGCCAACGCGCCGTGGCGTCCTGGCCGTTGGCATGGCAAGGCCAGAACCAGCGCGACATCCTCGTCACCCTGGGCTACGACGTCGACATCCCGTGGCGCGACCTGCCGAAAAAGCAGCGCGACTGGATCCTCTTCACCGAAGAAACCCCCACCGTACCGGTGTACGCCGGCTTCACACCTGCCCAAACCCGCGACGCCCTCAAACGCAAACTCGAACCCAGCTACCAGGGCACCTTCACCGGCGCCCGCCGCTACATCCTGCACACCTTCACCCACTCCCAAAGCGCCCTGATGAAAAAGCGCGTGTCGCAGTTCATGCAAGGCAGCCCATGCCCGCTGTGCGAAGGCAAACGCCTGAACAAGGCCGCGCTGTCGGTGAAATTTGCCGGCGTGGACATTGGCGAACTGTCGCAAATGTCTCTGCTGCAACTCGCCGAACTGCTGCGACCGGTGGCCGAAGGGCAGGGCGATAAAAAGCTCTCCGTGGAAAAACGCCTGGCCGCCCAACGCATCGCCCAGGACCTGCTCGAACGCGTCAGCACCCTGACCGACCTCGGCCTGGGCTACCTGGCCCTGGAACGCAGCACACCAACCCTGTCCTCCGGCGAACTGCAACGCCTGCGCCTGGCCACCCAACTGGGCTCGCAACTGTTCGGCGTGATCTACGTGCTCGACGAACCTTCCGCCGGCCTGCATCCCGCTGACGGCGAAGCCCTGTTCGCCGCCCTCGACCGCCTGAAGGCCGCCGGCAACTCACTGTTCGTGGTGGAACACGACCTGGAAACCATGCGCCGGGCCGACTGGCTGATCGACGTCGGCCCGGCTGCCGGTGAACACGGCGGCCAGGTCCTGTACAGCGGCCCACCCGCCGGCCTGGCGCAGGTCGAAGCCTCGCAAACCCGCGAATACCTGTTCGCCGAAAAACGCCCGGTCAGCCAACCACCGCGCCAACCCACCGGCTGGCTGAGCCTGGAAGGCGTCACGCGCAACAACCTCAACGACCTCAGCGTGGACTTTCCCCTGGGCTGCTTCACCGCCGTCACCGGCATTTCCGGCTCGGGCAAATCCAGCCTCGTCAGCCAGGCGCTGTTGGAACTGGTAGGCGCAGGCCTGGGCCGCGTGGTGGAAACCGAAGACGAACCCAGCCTCGAAGACGACGCCCCGCAAACCAGCGGCGGCCGCATCAGTGGCGGCCTGGAACACATCCGCCGCCTGGTCCAGGTGGACCAAAAACCCATCGGCCGCACACCGCGTTCCAACCTCGCGACCTACACCGGCCTGTTCGACAATGTACGCAAACTGTTCGCCGCCACACCGGCGGCGAAAAAGCGCCATTTCGACGCCGGGCAATTCTCCTTCAACGTCGCCAAAGGCCGCTGCCCGAACTGCGAAGGCGAGGGGTTTGTCAGCGTTGAATTGCTGTTCATGCCCAGCGTGTACGCGCCATGCCCGACGTGCCACGGAGCGCGGTACAACCCGGAAACGTTAGCAATCAAGTGGGAAGGGCTGACCATCGCCCAGGTGCTGGGGCTGACGGTTGAACAGGCGGTAGAGGTATTTGCTGAAGAGCCGGGTGTGCTGCGCTCGCTGCAAGTGCTGCGGGATATTGGCTTGGGTTATTTGCGCCTTGGCCAGCCGGCGACCGAGTTGTCAGGCGGGGAGGCGCAGCGCATCAAGCTGGCGACCGAGCTGCAACGCAATGCCCGGGGCGCGACGTTGTATGTGCTGGATGAACCGACGACCGGGCTGCATCCGCGGGATGTGGATCGGTTGTTGAGCCAGTTGAATCATCTGGTGGAGGCGGGGCACACGGTGATTGTGGTAGAGCATGAAATGCGTGTGGTGGCGCAGAGTGATTGGGTGATTGATATTGGGCCGGGGGCTGGGGACAGAGGCGGGAAGGTGGTGGTGAGCGGGACGCCGCAGAAGGTGGCGAAGAGTAAGGGGAGCCGGACTGCGCCGTTTTTGGGGCGGGAATTGGGATAGCTAATGGCCGGAAGGGGTCTATTCATGGCTTTGCTCTCTAGCGTTCGGCACCTGGCGGGTGACCAAAGTAGGCCTTGTAGGCATGGTTGAAGTTAGCGGGATTGGCATAGCCCAGGCGGTAGGCGATCTGCGCCACCTGCCACTTGCGCTGACGAAGCAGATTGCGCGCAAGCTCCATGCGTTGCTGGCGCACATAATCCAGCATCGACTGGCCGTAGATTTGACTGAACGCCCTGCGCAACGTGGTTTCCCCCACACCCAGGCGCCGGGCCAGCGCTTGAGTGCCGGGAGGGTCGATGAGGTTGGCATCCAGTTGAAACCGCGCTTCATGGGCCAGGTCTGAATGACCGCGTACCGCAGGTATTGGCCTGGCAGGTTGAGGGGCAAGATGGGCTGCCAGCTCCACCAGCGCTGCCAGGCTCAGGCTTTCCTGATTAAGGCGCTCCAAGGCGCCTTGGTAGGGAGAGTGATATATCCGCTCCAGCAAACGCCCCAGTGCCGGGCACCCGTGCAGTCCCGAAAATTGAACGCCGTCATTGAGCAGGCTGAGTAACGGCTGGAGCGCCGAGTCTTCTTCGGCCAGCTCGCGCAAATAATCGCCTGCGATGCGTAGCCCGGCCATGCGCGCATGACTGCCGGCGGGCAGTTGATCGACGGTTTCCATGCTCTCACTCAGGCCCAGCACATGGACTGCGCCCGTGGTGTATTCATTGAGCACACCGTCGACCCGATGCTGCCACTGGCCGCCGAGCACCTGCACGATGCACACACTGTCGGGCAATACCTTGTGGATCTTCAGCGGCTCGGGGAACTGCAAGTCACAGTCGAAATACTGCAGGTCTGGCCGAACGGTCCGTGCGCGGTAGTGGCCGATGGCAGAACCAATAACCTGACGAGCGCTGTCGTCGAATACGCCGGCCTGGTCCAGGGGACCCGGGTGATCGAAGCAGAAGTGTGTGTCGAGATAAGGATTCTGGCGTTTCATCGAGAAGGGTTTGAGTCATGTCCTTATGTGTTCGCGCCATTGTACCCCGTCACTCGTCGTTGTGAACCGCAGTCTCATTGTTGTGCGCAACGGCCTGCACGGTTGGCAGATCGCCGAGGGTGACTTTCAATGGTCGGCCGTGAAATTCAAGGAACCTGAGTATGCTGATTTATCGCAAATGGGCTGCCGTGCTAAGCATGGTACTGGCCGTCATGACGGGCAATACCTTCGCTCAAGATCGCCCGGAAGTCGCAGATAAGGTCGCTGCGTATTCGGGTGAGGCCGGGGTGAAAGTCTGGACACTGCGTATCGGGGCCCGTGACGAAAATCAGGCACTGGTGCAAGTGGAAGGGGCTGACCACGACTGGAACCTGAAAATCCAAAAGATGTCTGTCGAGAAGACCAGCAAGGACACGCGCTATTACACCACGGTAGACGGTCAGAAGTTCGTCGTACTGATTCTGCAAAACGGCTGGGGAGAGCTGTACTTGCCAGGCGAAGCAAAAGCGCTGGCCGTCGCCTATAACGAGGCGCTGGCGAGTCAGGGCAATGCGCAAGCATTTCTCACTGACTATCTCCAGGCGAACTGAGCCATGAGCCTGTTGAGACGATGGTCGTGGGGCCTGGCGATGTTGCTGCTGCCGCTGGTACTGATGGGCTGGAGCAGCCTTCAGAGCTGGCGTGCCGACAGTACCCTGGAAGAAGCGCAGGTGATGCGCCAATGGCTCGCCAGCCCGAGCGATGAATTGAGGCAGCAACTGCCGCAACAATGGCGCAAAACGCCGGTACTCCCGGACGACAGCCTGCGCGGCTACCTGCAGCGTGAGGTCGCTCGGGCCGATGCCGACCAGGGCTCGGTGCACATGCGCCAGGTCTTGGCGTTTCTCGGTTACTGGCTGGCGGTCGCGGCCGTGCTGGCGGGCTGCGCGACCTGGGTAAAACTGCGCCTGGATGCCTGGCGCGCGTTGCGTTCGCGGGACTTTCTTTATGACCGACTGGTCCTGAGCTGGCGTGCGCTGGGGCAGTGGCTGGTGGTCTACACCGGGTTGATAGTGGGGGCGCTGGCGATGGCCCTGCTGTATGAAGTCAGCTGGGGCTGGAGCAACCGCCAGAACAGCGGCATGGTGATACTGCTGGTGGTGGTGCCCTTGCTGGTGATGCTGTACCTAGGCGTGCTGTTGATTGGGCGCCTGCGTCGGCAATGGCAGGATATGGAAACGCCGCAATCCGGGTTTCTGGGGCGTTCAATCAGCCGGGCCAGCGCCCCGGCCTTATGGGAGTGGATAGAAAAACTGGCAGCCGTCACCCGCGCGCCCGTGCCAGACCACATCGTGATTGGGGTCGACCAATCGTTTTTCGTCACCAGTGTCCAGGTGGCCCTGCAACCCTCGGGGCAACTGTTGACGGGCCGTACGATGTACCTGCCGCTGACTTTCCTGTCGACCTTGAGCCAGGAAGAAGCCGCCTCGATTATCGGCCATGAGCTTGGCCACTTCAGCAGCCGCGACACCGAGCGCGGCAGTGAAGCCGGGGCACGGTTCAGCCTGATGT
The DNA here is from genome assembly GCF_013386315.1 of Pseudomonas sp. P7779. NCBI lineage: Bacteria > Pseudomonadati > Pseudomonadota > Gammaproteobacteria > Pseudomonadales > Pseudomonadaceae > Pseudomonas > Pseudomonas sp. P7779. Next base: position 33,776 of record NZ_JACARZ010000021.1, read on the forward strand.
ACATGCATTTCCTGAACATCAGCGCGGTGGATGACATGCCGTCCTGGATCGAACGCCCGGCGATCTGGATGACGTGGCGCTTTCTGCACCACTTCCAGATAGCCGTGCACCATTGGAGTCGTGCGCAGGAATTGGTGGCGGATAAGGTCGGGGCGCAAATTGCCGGCGAGCGGCTGTTTTGCCAGGCGCTGCTGCGCGTCATCGCCCTTGATGCCGAAGTCAACAAACTGCTTGGGCAGCGTACCCACAGCAACTTGATCCAGGCGTTAGCGGACCACCTTCGCCAGGCTCCGGTGATCTTGAACGAGGCGGTGATGGATCACGCGATCGCTCATCCGTTCGATACCCATCCCCCCACTGCCGTGCGCCTGCAGCAACTGGGTGTGGTTCTCGACGACCAGTTGCTGGCCCAGGCAACACGGACGCCCACCGCGCACGACCGGCAGTGGTTCAGTCAACTCACTCATGATCCGCAGTCGGCTGAAGATGCCAACAAGAATGGAGTACCGGTATGAACCACCCTGATGATCCACTGGCCAGCCTGGCCCAATCCCTCACTGAGGATTTTAATCAGCACACTGGCGATCAGTTGCAGGCGGCCATCCAGGAACGCGAGGAGTGGTTGGCCGAGGTTCCCGCAGTCACCGAACTGGCCTACCCACGCAAGGTGCGCCGCACCCTGTTGCTCTTTTCAGTGTTCGCTTTCGTGATGGCGGGCGGGAGTGCATGGGATGGCAAAAACGCGTTGATGGGAGGCATTTTTGCAATCGTGGCGCTGGTCTTGCTCAGCGGGGTGTGGCTGCACCGTCGGGCCGGCGAAGAAATCCTGATGCGCCTGACCCATAGCCACTTGTGGTTTCGCAACCTTGATGCAGAAATCGATCTGCTGGATATCGGCGATATCCACATCAAAGAGGGCCGCATCAAGCTATGGATCACGCTGACATTGCGCGAGGGTGCGCCATTGCCCGCCTGCAAAAACGCTGCGGGCCCCCTGATGCCCCACGTCAAGATCAAGCGCTCCCGGGAGCCTCAGATATGCCTGACGCTGTTCGGCCTGCAACTGAACGGTAACGTCCTCACCGGCGAACAAGTGCTGGAAATGCTGGACACCTACTGCAACGCGGCGCGTGTAGAGGGTGAGTTGCGGGCGTTGAAGGCTTCCTGAAGGGGTAGGGGGCTACACCCGTTTGTGGCGAGGGCGCTCGCGCCTCGCCACACACATTGATGTATTCGACAGTTTCAGCGACTTGCCTCGGTACGCCACAGCACAGGCCAATGAACCTGCTCCAGCCCCATGCAGGTGTTCATTTCAGCCGCATGGGTCAGCGTGAAACCGTTACCGTCGTAGCGCCAGCGCAGCGCAGTGCCACAACCGCCCATGCCCATCGCCATTGCCTGGCTGCTCAGCTCACCCGTGGCCGGATCAAAATCGACCAGGCCGTTGGGCTCTCTTTCCGGCAGATTTGGCACTTCGGCGACCCGTGCTGGGCGCGCCTGCTCAGGGTGGTCCAGGGGCGCCTGGTAGATATTGTAGAAACAGTTGTATGCCCCACAGCCGGTTTCGATGATCACCAGCGCTTGATCTGCACTCAAGGCATAGGCGTTTGCCTTTGGCGCAACGCCTTCATTCAGATCCGCTTGCCACTCCTTGCGCGTGGCCGCCACCACGGCATCCGCGACTTCTTTTGCCCTGTCCGGGGTTAGCGCAACGGGTGCCTGCCAACTCGGTGCCGGCGGTGCGGCCGGTGCTTGCGGCACGCTGCTGGCGGGCGCCTGCCCCTTGGAAATCAGTGCGTCCTGTGTACCAACGCGCCCCTGGACCGAGTCGATCAGCAAAAGCGCCGCGCTCATCCCGTTTAGCGAGGCGACGGAGGTACCGCCCTCAATGGGTAAAATCAACTCCCGCCCGTTGCGCAACTCTGCAATCAAGGCGTCGGCATTCGTTCCGGTCAGAGCAAACACCTCAGATACCTCACCTTTTTTGAGTTCGCCAGGCTCGAATCGATTTTTCAGCGGCTTGCCATCGAGTGTTGGCTGACCCTGGGGGGCGGTGTAGCTGAACACGCCTACCCGCAAGTCTCCATGTGGTCCGGCTTCACGGGTTACCCGCAGGCTGAACGTCGCGATACCGATATCGTCACGCTCCGGGACGGCACCGATAGCCGTGCAGGCACGCGTGTTATCACAGCCGATAATCCAGTCCTTGATCGAACGCTCCAAAGGGACATTGTCGGCGGCGTTCGCACTGGTAACTGCAGCAGCCATCAGGAATATGAGGGGGAGTCGGGTCATCAAACAGGTGCCTGTAGACTGGAAAAACGCTATTAGGGCAGGGTTCTTTGCCAATACCTATTGCATGGCCGTCAGGCACAACAGAAACCCTGGCTGGAACAATCGGTACGGTGTTCCAGCCAGCGCCTGAACGTGGGATGTCGCCAGTCCAGCGCGCTCCAAGTCAGGGTGACTTTGCGCCGTTGCGCCCCTCAATGCTGCGCACCAACGCCCCAAAAAGCTCACCCCGCGGCATCTTGCTCAAGGGAATATTCGCCTTCTCGAACCACTCCCGATCCGCCTCAGGGTGCGGGCCGCTCAGCACCACGACCCCGTTTTCATAGGTGTAACGCGCTGCCGCCACATCACCATTCCGGTAGGTCGCAATGGTTGAAGAAGGCGAGGTCGCGTCAGGCCTGGGGAAGTAAGGCCCATCCTGATAAAAGACGCTATCGGTTTTCCCATCCCACACAACCTGCACCGCCGCGTCTGCAATGCCCGCGACCTCAAACCCAGGCCTGCCCGCCTCTGAATCAAGGTCGTAGGGTATCAGGCCAAAGTTGCTGTCGTCGGCCAGATAAGCACCCATACAAAGCCCCAGGTAGCGCCCACCCTGGGCGACAAAGTCACGAATGGCCTGCACCCGCGCATCCCCCAAACTATCAAGCGCCGCAGGGATGTCCTGACCGCCACCCGGTTGAACGTAGAGGTCATAACGAGCGAGGTTTTGCGGCGTGATGTCGATCGATTCATCGGCACCTACAAAGTCAATCTGCGCAGTTGGGCGGACGCGCAGCAGGGCTGTTTTGACATTCTCTGAACATCCCTCGCAGCCCGCCGGGCCTCGGTAGATAGCGACATGGGCGATGGGTGTCGCGGCGTGCACTGAGGAAGGAAGCAGTGTGAAAAACGCAAAAAGCGTCGCGGCGATGGCGTGCAGATTCATGGTTGTAGAGTCGTCTTAGAGCTGATTGGGTCCGATCGGACTTTGTGATTCGAAGCCTAAAGCCAATAGCCAGTTGAAGGAGTTAACATTTGTAAAACGGCTAGGAAAAATCGGGATTGATGATCGCAACGACGGTTTTCCCATTGAAATTTATGGGTTTTCCTTTAGTGCATAAATATCGAAGAGAGCGTTTCTTCCATTTTCAGTCCCCGGAATTTTTCAGGCCGTTTGAGTCAGCTCTCGGCCATGCGCGAATGCTATCGGCCAATAGCACACACTCAAGTATCGACTATGCTTGGAGCGATTCAGCCCTGTACCTGAAGGATCTAAACAATGGGGTACCTTGTCGTTGCTCACGCGATGAATGTGAAGCCGGAGTTAGAACCACTTTCTACGTTGCCGGTGAGCATTGGTTGGTCATTGCACCAGGATGAAAACGCCACGTCGTTCTACTTAGACACGTTCAAGGCTGGCGAAGAACGGAAATGGCCCTTTACGTCTATGCCACCCATCAAGGATGTACCGCTTGAGCTCCCTCAAGAATTGGCAGCGCTATCGCGGATATACAAAGTGCTTAAGGATGCTCAGCTAGCCGACTACTTCAAGAGAGCTTTCCTGAATGTGAATTTAGCGCTGAGTAAAAGCCTTCAATTACACGTTTGCAGCTTTTGCACGGATGACGACGGGCTGGATTTTGTGTGTGTATCGTCGAATGGTGAACTGCAAAGACTGCGTTGCGTTTGCGGTGATCTGGATATCACCTACGAGCTTGGGACGGTCATGATCCAGCCGCTTCTGATAGACGGCGTTGAAGGCACCGATGTAAGTGGTCTGCATGACCCAGAGAGCGGCATTCACGTCTTGAGTCGGAATATAACGCCCTCGTCGTTACTGCATGCAGTGGCTTCAGCAGAAACCACTCGCTTTCTACAAGCAGAAAGCCCCCCTCTGGGTCTAGGTAGCTTCGATGGTCTGGACGTCGCACCGGTAAAGATTGCAGGCTCTAAGATTGCCTCGCTGAAGCCTGAGGTGGTTGCTCAGAAAGCGTGGTGGAGGCGGTGGTAGTTGTATCGACGACTTCGACCCAAGCCAGGAGGTTTTCCGGGGAAAAGGAGCCAATTATCAGCATCGAAAAATTGGGGCCGATAATGGGGGTCAGTTTTCAAGAAGCTACCCGTCACGATGGGCTGCAATCGGCCAATAGCGGTCCCTCCGTCCAGAACCATTTTCCACCTTTAGCAGTCACTCAAGCCGACCACTTTTTCTTATTCGCCTTATCTCTACCTTGTAAATTTGCTCGTGTTCGAGCCGCATATTAGATGACATAGTCATCCACTGATCCGGACCGAGCCCCAAGCTCTTCAACCTCCCGAACCACCGTGCCAAGAATGCCGATCCCTTCATGAATCTGCTGCGTTGTCAGGCCGGCATAGCCCAAAATGAGCCCTGCCGGTCGCTCGTATTCTACCGACGTGGGTTCGGCAAACAGCGGCGAAAGCGGATATACGCCAACCCCGCGTTCGAGCGCTATCGCCTGCAACGTCGGCTCATCCTGAGCGCGAAGCGCGGGTAGCGTTAATACGCCGTGTAAGCCCGCCGCCATGCCGGCCAGTTGCCCATATTCCGCCAGATGCTGTTCAAAAGCCTCCAGTAATGCCCTTCGCCGCAGTTCATTTTCCCGCCGCAGGCGGCGAACGTGACGCTCATAGGTTCCACTTTCGATCAATGAGGCGAGCACGTTTTGCTCCCAGCGCGGTGAGTGTCGATCGGTCAGCCGTTTTGCTTCACGGAAAACGTGAACCAACTCGCGTGGAAGAACCAGATAACCCAACCTGAGTTGCGGTGAGAGTGCCTTGGAGAACGTTCCGACATAAATGACGCGAGCATCTGCGTCCATGGATTGCAGTGCGTCGATGGGCCGCTGGCCATAGCGAAACTCGCCGCCGTAATCGTCCTCAATGATCCACGCGCGATGTCGCCTCGCCCAACTCAGCAGTTCGAGGCGACGTGCGACAGGAAGCACCGCCCCCATGGGAAACTGGTGCGACGGAGTGACAAAGGCCAGGCGCACGCGATCACCTTCCGGCAGAGCACTGGTATCCAGTCCAGAGGCATCGACGGGTATGGGCAACGCCGTCGCGCCCGTGGCCTCAAAGCAATATCTGGCCATGCGGTAGCCAGGCTCTTCGAAGACGAATGCATCTTGCGGGTTCAGCAAAAGCCGGGCGCACAGGTCAAGTCCTTGCTGCGAGCCATGCACTACGAGTATTTGATCCGCATCGCACGCCAGACCGCGTGCGCGTCGCAGATAACCTTGCAGCGCATTGCGCAAGCGCTCTTCCCCTTCGGGGTGGCCGTAAGCGAGGCTCGGTTGACGCTTGACTAGTTCGGAACGGTAGGCGCGCTGCCAACCCAGCGCCGGAAAATCCCTGGTAGCGACTGAGCCGTACCTGAAATCGATGCGGGCTTGGGGTGACGCCATGTTGTACGGCTTCATGATGGCCACTCGTTGCCCGTAAAGGGAAAGCACTGGCGGCAGTTCCTTTTGCTGCGCCGAGTCCCCTTGGGCATGCCCGGATTGAGTGCTGATTATGCTCGCTACCGTGGCGGCCTTGCCCACTGATGTCAGGACAAAGCCTTCGGCCGCCAGTTGCTCGTAAGCCGCCGTTACCGTGGTTCGCGACACGCCGAGTTCGGCCGCGATTGCCCGCGTCGACATGAGCCTCGTGCCGGCGGCAAGCGTGCCGTCTTCTATCTGCGCGCGCAGCCTGGCATAGATCCGACGTTGCGCGCCGCGGGAAAATGCATCCGGATTGGCTGAAAACTGGCCCATGGAAAAACCTCGAAACTGGCACTTTCGATGATGCGGATCGTGGTCGACATTATGGACTCCCAACAATCCGTAGTGAAATCCCATGTACATTCCCGAACACTTCGCAGAGCACCGCCCGGAACAGTTGCACCGAATTATCCGCGACAATCCGCTGGGCATCCTCGTGACTGAGGGTGAATCCGGCATGGATGCGGACCACATTCCCTTTGAACTCGATACCGGCCACGGAACATACGGGTTGCTGACCGCTCATGTGGCCCGCGCCAATCCTGTGTGGCAACGTTGCGCCGGCGGCACGCCTGTCATGGTGATCTTCAGGGGGGCAGAAGGCTACATTTCGCCCAACTGGTATGCGTCCAAACACGAAACGCATCGCCAGGTTCCCACATGGAACTACGAGGTGGTGCATGTGCATGGCGTCATGCGCGTGATGTCGGAAGAAAAGCTCCTGCGCCGCACCCTGGCCCAGCTGACTCGCCACCAGGAGTCCAAGGAGATCAAGCCCTGGAAGATGGGCGATGCGCCGCGTGAATATCTGGACGAGATGGTGTCGAGAGTTGTCGGTATCGAGATCGAAATGCAGTGCGTTGAATGCAAGCGCAAGCTCAATCAAAACAAGTCGCACGCTGATCGCTTGTCTGCGATCGCGCACTTGCGCGAGCGCGGGCACGTTGAGCTTTCTTCGATAATGCTGGCCAACCTTGAGCAGCCGGATCAGGGGGCAGCACCGTGGACCTTGAGTTGACCACCACCACGATTCTGGTGACCTTCGCCGGAGTTTTTTTGATCTGCTTTATGAAAGGTGCCTTCGGTGGAGGCTTCTCCATTGTCGGCATTCCGCTGCTGTCGCTGGTGATGGATCCGCTCACAGCCGGCGGACTGCTAGCGCCGTTGTTTATCGCGATGGACCTGTTCGGCCTGCGTTACTGGAAGCCATCCACTTGGTCTAAACCCGACTTGGTGCTGTTGTTACCAGGTCTGATTGTCGGCATCGGTGTCGGCTATCTACTCTTTCGCGTCATGGATCACCGCGCAGTCGCGTTAGTGATGGCGGCGGTTACCCTGATTTTTGTCGGCCTCTGGTTCAAAACCGGTGGGGAAATCAGGGTCAGCCAGCGCTCATCGCTCAAGGCGGTGTCCGCAGGCGTCACCTCTGGGATCACGACTATGGTCGCGCATTCTGGTGGGCCACCATTAGCGATGTACCTGTTGCCGCTCGGTCTAAGCAAGAAAACCTATGCCGGCACCACCAGCATGTTCTTTACCGTAGGCAATCTGCTCAAGGCAGTGCCTTGGCTGCTGTTAGCCAGGCCCACCGGTAACGTGCTAAGCCTGATGGTCATCTGCCTGTTAGCAGTTCCAAGTGGTGTCTGGCTGGGCTGGCGACTGCACACCAAGCTGGATCAACGCCAGATGTACCTTGCCTGCTACTGCCTGCTCGTAGTCACGGCGGTAAAACTTCTGTGGGACGGCATAAGTGGCTATATCGTCTGAAAATGCCTCACCACTATGAGGCCCAACGTTACGGCTATTATCCGATTGGCTGCCAACGGAATGTTAGCAGTCAGAGGCCGTTCAAATGGCCTGTGACCCCACGATGCTCTGCTCGGCTAGGCGTGCTTCATCGAGCTAAAATTAGCGCTTGAGGACTTCGTCAGGGTAGTAACCGAGCATCTGAACTGGACGCAGATACTCAGACGGCGCTCCGAACAATTTAATCGAGCTGCTTAGAGTGACGAAGTTGAGATTGAGCGGCGGCGTAATATCACCGGCATTGCGTGCCGTCGCTTGAGCCTCATCGAGTGCCTCGGAGATGCTGTTGATTGCAGCTCCGGAACACTCCGAGGAAGGCATCACACAGCATTTGTGTGAACTGGCTTGCCTGCATTTTGGCTGAGCCGAATTCGGACTAAGCGGCAGTAAAACCGGTCAGGGCTTGGACAAGCTCCTGAACCCAGCTTGGCCACCCACCTTAACAACCAACCAGGCCAGCAGCACCAATCCCAAGGTTGCCCAGGGGATCGATCCCACGCCTGTCGTCTCAAGCAGTACACCGCCCACTACGGCACTGCCCGCAAACGCGAGGTTCAGCACGGTCACCAGCATCGACTGAGCCACATCGGCACCGTCGGCAGCAGCATTCGCCAAAGCTGTCTGTAGCAGGGTCGGTGCACCGCTGTAACTCAGGCCCCAGGCAGCCATCGCCACATAAACCGCTATGGCAGGCAAGCCACCCAACGCCAATGCAAGCGATACCAGCGCAAACCCGGCCAGGCTCAACAGCACCAACCGCCGCAGCCAGCGGTCAATCAATAGCCCAGTGAGCCAGATACCCACGAGAGCCGCAATGCCGAACGCAAGCAATGCCTGCTCGACCTGTCCATCCAACCCGACCGATGCCAGGAATGCCGCAATATAGGTGTAGAGCATGTAATGAGCCATGATCCACAGCATAACTACCGTCAGCACCGGTCGCACGCCTGGCCTGGACAAAACATGGCCCAGGGACAAGCGCTGGCCAGCCCGTTGCCCGGCAAAGTCAGGGACATTCAGCCGAATCCAAACCATCAGCGCCAGGCTCAACGCCGCTAGCAGCCCGAACACATTGCGCCAACCGATCTGCTCACCCAGCCATGCACTCAGTGGTACGCCCAGCGCCAAGGCGACGGGGATACCCAGCATAGCCACTGCCATCGCGCGGCCTTGCAAGGGCGCGGCGACCATGCGTCGCGCATAACCGGCCAACAGGCTCCACGCCACACCAGTGGCGACCCCGACGATCAGGCGCGCGACCAGGGTGAGGGCAAAATACGGCGACAAGGCAGTTACCGCGTTGCACAAACAGAACACCCCCACTGTCAGTAATAACACAAGGCGCCGTGGCCAACCTTGCAAGGCCAAGGTCAAGGGAACGGCCGCCAGCCCGGAACCGAGGGCACACGCGGTGACCCATTGCCCCGCCCATGCCTGGGAAACCTCAAACGTGTCGGAGATGTGTGGCAACAGGCCGGCGGGTACGCTCTCGTTGGCAGTGGCGATAAAACTCGCGGTGGTCAGGGCCAGTAAGCCAGTGATAGGTAGTTCTGAGGACGGCGGGGGGGTGGGTTGAATCGATTCTTCGCGGTTCATGAGCTTGCTCGAAAAACAGGTGAGGCCTGATTGTGATGAAGTGTCTGTGATTTGATAATTGGTCTAGAATTTGATGCTTAATCAAATCTGGATTGAAGATGGCCACTGATCGATTGGGGGACATGCGCTTGTTCGTTGAGGCTGCCGACCTCGGCAGTCTTTCAGCCGCTGGACGCAAGTTGGGGTTGTCGCCGGCGGCGGCCAGCGCACGGTTGCTCAAATTGGAGGCGGCGCTGCATACCCGCTTGTTTGATCGCACAACCCGTCAACTGCGGCTGACTGATGAAGGCCGGTTCTATCTGCAGCAATGCTGGGTCGCCTTGCGCGCCATTGATGAGGCGGAGGCGGGGTTGCAGGCGAGTCAGCAGGAAGTACGCGGTAAAGTCCGTCTGTCTGCCTCTACTGACTTTGGCCGTCACCTGCTTAATGACTGGCTCGAGACCTTTTGCGCGCAGCATCCGCAGTTGAAGGTGGCGCTGACCTTGTCGGACGCTATGTCTAACCTGGTACAGGACGATGTCGACCTGGCCATTCGTTTCGGCCCACTGCGTGATAGCTCGTTGATCGCCCGGCAACTGGCACCCAACTGGCGGGTGCTTTGTGCCTCGCCGGACTACCTGGCGAGCCACGGCGAGCCGCAGACGCCGGCCGAGCTCACCGGGCATAAATTTATTCTGCTGGTGACTCCGGCGGGTCCTTTAAACACCTTTCATTTCAGGGTGGACGGCCAGACATGGAACCACAGTGTGCCATTGGAAAGCGCCTGGGAAACCAACGATGGCGCCGTGGCACGTGCTTGGGCATTGGCCGGTCATGGCATTGCACGCAAGACCATTTGGGACGCAGCAGCGGATATCCGTGCCGGGCGGTTGAAGGTGCTGCTGCCTGACTATTGCGTAGCAGAAGCTGGGGTGTTTGCGGTGCTGCATGGCAATCGGTACCGAATTGCCAGAGTGCGGGTCCTGTTAGACTTTCTGGTGGAGCGTTTCAAATGTGCCACCGAGGAACTTCTGCGCGACGTCGATGTGCCGAGGTTTTAAATGAATATGAACAGCTCTGGCTGACTTACCATTTTCGCCATAGGCGCAGCAGCTTTTTACATCTACCGTTCGCACAAGCGGAAGGTAGATTACGAATTTGTTTCAACCATCTGCCAAGCGGTACAGCGCCTGAGCATGAGACGCCGCCAGCCCAATGCGCTGCAAATTACGGCGACTCTGTGAACTTGGAAGCGCAGTTGCAGCAATCACCAGGCTGCCGTGCTTCTTTGCTTGCTCTATCCGGTGAGATATCAGCGCTCCATGATAGCCCAAGCCTCGTGCATTTTTTCGAGTGGCAGCCGTGCCCAGGTAGGCAACGCCATTGGTGGCCAGGTACATCAACGCGCCTGCAACGACTTGCCCATCAGCTTTAAGGACGTAGATTTTCAGGCGTTCATTCGACATCAGTCCTGCAAAACAAGCCTGGCTCAACTGACGATGCTCTGGCTTGGTATGAAAGCCACTCGCATGAACTGCCGCGAACTCCGGGAGAGAGTCTGAAGTGGCCTCTTCGATGTTGAATAATTGGGGGGTCAACACCGCATCCTCGATGGGGCACGCAAGCTGCAGATGCGTCCACCCCCTCAAACGCTCGAATCGCTCCTCACCCACAAAAGCGAATTGCTCCAACGTCGAGGCTTTCCCGATAAGGGGCGTTACTGTTGAATACTCCGCTGACTCCTTGAGCAAGCTCAGCAGTGAAAGGGGGTTGCCGGTGCTGTCACCGTAGATACGATTGAACATCGGGCTAGGTGTTGCCTTCACCTGAAAGCACGGAAAGGCCCCATTGAAAAACACACAAGCACCAAAAGGATTTCCACTAACCCGCGACAAGCTCTCAACGCGGGAACACAAGTACTCGCTTTCTGCGGCTTCGATGGCATGCGCCCATTCAACATCCATGTGCATCGTCTCTTTGCAAGATTTCCAGGGAAGGTAGCGGTAATCAACCCCTACGCACCTGCGAGGGCAGTGAAATAGATTGTCGGGCCAATGGGAGAAGTTTGGGCATCTGCCACAGAAGAGACATCGCTTGGCTTGTAGATAATCGACCCGGCTGCCTACATGCTCAAAGCCAATCCGATGTGCGATGACTTGATGGAAGAGGCAAGCCGCTATGCGTTATCCGGCCCACGCTCAAAATGAACACGCCACGTCCAAATAAAGGAGCAGAAAGGGCCCGATTCATTTGATTGAAACCCGATCTGCCCGTAGCGACGCTCACGCCTGGACTATCCAGCGCTTGAATCAAGCACCGGCCCATGCTCCCACTCACTGATGAAACCGGCGCCCCAACGCATCCAACCGCACCGCAATCGGCGGCAGCCGCTCACTGCTCCTGGCCAGCGTCTCCACATCCTGCGCCGTATTCTGCGCGATGCTCTGCACCGACTGCAGCCGCCCCACAATCTCCACATTCGCCGTGGATTGCTCCCGAGTGGTCGACACAATCCGCCCATTCAACTGATCGATCTGCGAAATATCATTGCCCACCGCCCGCAGCATCTCCACCGCCAATTGGCTGTCCTCCACGCAGCGCTCCACGCCCTGGCGACTGTCGTGCATGGCCTCTACCGCTTGCCGGCTGCCGTGTTGCAACCCTTCAATAATCGTCTTGATCTCCTGCGTCGACACCGCCGTGCGTTGCGCCAGGCTGCGTACCTCATCGGCGACCACGGCAAACCCGCGCCCTTGCTCACCCGCGCGGGCGGCTTCGATGGCGGCGTTGAGGGCCAGCAGGTTGGTCTGGTTGGCGATGCTGTTGATCACCTCCAGCACCGAGCCGATCTGTTCGGCTTGCACGGCCAGCCCTTCGACCGTCTCGTTAGTGTCGTGGAGGCGGGTGGCGAGTTGAGTGATTTCCAGCTGGGCGCGGCCGACGCTTTCCTGGCCAAGGATGATCTGCTGGCTGGCTTGCCCCGCGTGCTCGACGGCATGCTCCACGTGCACGGCGATATGGCCCATGGCATCTTCCATGCGCTGCATGGAACCGGTCATCTGGGCGATTTCCGCCAGTTGGTGGCGCGCGCCTTTTTCCAGGGTGCCGCTGGCGTGAGCCAGCTCCTGACCCAGTTGGCCGAGGCCGTGGGAGTCGCGGGCGACGCCGTCGATCAGGCCGGTGATCTGGGTCAGAAAGTGATCGAAACGGGTGGCAAGGGAGACATGGACTTTTTCCGGACTGCCCTTGACGGCCTCACCGCTGAACTGCGTGGTGACGGCGAGCATTTTTTCAAGCATTTCCTGGCTTTCTACCGCTTCGGACTGGCTGTGCACCGCGAGGTAGAGCAGGGCGACCGTCTCCATCACCACGTAGAACGCGTGGATGAAAATCATGCTCCAGCCGCCGTGATGCTCCATCACAAACACCGGGAAACCCTGATGCTGCAACGCATGAAACACCACGTGATGCACCGCGATGGTGACGGCGGCCACCAGGATAGGCAGCCAGTCGCGGTAGAAGGTCAACACCGCCAGCAGCGCGAAGATACCGAAGTGCGATTCGATGACACCCTGGGCCTGGTTGATGTGCAACGCCGCCATCACCATCAGCCCAACGCCAAGGGCGCAACGCATCAGGCGGGTGCC
>NZ_JACARZ010000205.1:0-347 GCF_013386315.1 Pseudomonas sp. P7779
GCAGCATGTCCGGGGTGATGCGATAGGCCGGGCTGAGCCAGTCGCCGCCGTGTTGGGCGACGAGGTCGAGCAGTTGGGGTTTGTGGGCGATCAGTTGGTCCCATAGGGCGTCATCCAGCGCGTCGTCGTCACCCAGGATGATCAGGTCGCCTTCGTCCATTTGCAGGCGGATCGGGTGGGTGGAAAGAGCTGCCAGTAATTTGCTGAACTGCATGGGGTAACCTGCTTTTTTGAGTCGGATACGGTTGAGGAGAAAGTCCGTTTTCAGCTGTCGCGTAAGTGCCTGGGAGGCCCGGTTTAAAGCGCGGGCGCAGTCGTGGGCCGGGAGGCTTCCCGCAGGGTTGGGA
>NZ_JACARZ010000206.1:0-4490 GCF_013386315.1 Pseudomonas sp. P7779
GCTGGTGGGCGGGCACGTGATCGACACCCTGGGCCTGGGCAGCCTCGGGTTTGCCGCGGCGGGCTTTATCCTGTTGTCGATCCTGCTGGCGCTGTGGCTGATGACCGCCAAGACCCGCGCCGTCTGCGCCTGAGCCTTCAGGGCAGGGAAGTGAACAGCTCCCGTCTGGCACCTTCGGTAATCGCCACGATGCCGGGGTGCTTGACCTTGCGCTCCACCGAGATTGCATAAAACGATTCGGTCACCGCATCCGTCTGGCCGATCAGCGCCACGCCATACTGGCGTTCCACCTCGTCGGCAATCACGCTCGGCGCGATAAAAATCCCGCTGCCGGATTGGCCAAAGGCCTGCATCAACGCGCTGTCGTCAAATTCCCCGACAATCCGCGGCTGGATCTGCTGCTCGGCAAACCAGCGCAGCAAACGGCTGCGCACCACCGTCTCCGCCCCCGGAATCAACAGCGGCGCACCCTGCAGGCATTGTGGGAAATCGCCGCGATGCTGGTCAGCCAATGCCTGGGTTGCGAAGAAACTGATGCCGCATTCCCCGAGCTTCTGGCTGTAGCCCTTGATGTCCAGGTGCGGCGGCATCGGGCTGTCGGAGATCACCAGGTCCAGGCGCTGGATCGCCAGGTCCGCCAGCAAGCGTTCGAGTTTGTCTTCACGGCAGGTGATGCGGATCGGCTCGCTCAACTCCATGGTTGGCGCAATCAGCCGATAGACGATGGACTTGGGCACCACATCCGCGACGCCAACCCGGAACAGGATCTGCTGCTCATTGGGCTGGGTGCGCAACATCGCTTCAAGCTCATTGCCCAGCTGGAACATCTGCTCGGCATAGGGCAGCGCCTGGCGCCCGGCTTCGGTCAGCTCCAGCTGGCGCCCGACCTTCTGGAACAATGCCACGCCAAAGGTCTGTTCCAGCAGGCTGATCTGCCCGCTGATGGTCTGCGGCGTGAGGTTCAGTTGCTCGCAGGCGCGCACGATGCTGCCGGTCTTGGCGACGACCCAGAAGTAGTGCAGTTGTCGGTAATTGAGCATGGCGGCCAATACTTCGTGAAAACCGAAGTATAAACGAAAAAAATACGAATTTTCCTGAAGTGTTCCCCTGCATAGAATGCGTCGCTATCGAGGGGCCACTACTTGGACCCGAAGGTTCTAACGAGGAACGCATCATGAAACTCAATTCCCTGGGCGCAACGGCGTTACTTGGGCTTTCATTAGTCATGCTCAGTGGCTGTGACCAAGCGGAAAAAAGCGCGCAACAACTGCTGGGCAAGGCCACCGAGTCGGCCAAGCAAGTGATTGACGACACCCACCAGGCCGCCGAACAGGCGTTGAGTGACGCGACCAAGGGCTTGATCGCACCGCCGCAAGGCAAGCCGGACAAGCCGGAACAGGAAGACAGCAAGCCTGAGTCCACCTCCCAAGAAACCTGATACCCGCACACAACACCAGGAATGACCTATGGAATACCTTTTACAACTGGCCGCCAGCCCGACCGCGTGGATCGCACTGGCCACCCTGATCGTCATGGAGATCGTGCTGGGGATCGATAACCTGATCTTTATCTCGATTCTCACCAACAAGTTGCCGGTGAAGCACCGGGCCAAGGCCCGCCGCATCGGCATCAGCATGGCATTGATCCTGCGTCTGGGCCTGTTGAGCACCATCGCCTTTATCGTGCAGCTGACCGAGCCGGTCATCGACATCCTGGGGCAGTCGTTCTCCTGGAAAGACATGATCCTGATCGCCGGTGGCCTGTTCCTGGTGTGGAAGGCCACCACCGAGATCCATCACAGCATGGACCCCGAGAAGGAGCATGTGGACACCGGCGCGCCGAGCGTGACCCTGGGCTTCGCCTCGGCGATTGGCCAGATCCTGCTGCTGGACATGGTGTTTTCCATCGACAGCATCATCACCGCCGTGGGCATGACCGAGCACTTGCCGATCATGATCATTGCCGTGGTGGTCTCGGTGATCGTGATGCTGGTGGCGGCCGAGCCGCTGGCCAAGTTCATCAACGACAACCCGACCATCGTGATGTTGGCCCTGGGCTTCCTCATCATGATCGGTATGACGCTGATCGCCGAAGGTTTCGGCGCCCATGTGCCAAAAGGCTATGTGTATGCGGCCATGGCGTTCTCGGCGGCTATCGAATGCCTGAACATGATGCGACGCAGCCGGCATAAACGGCTTGCTGCCAAACACTAAGGGCTGAACATAAAGGCCGACTGCATGCAGTCGGCCTTTTGCTGTCTGCTAGAATCCGCCCACTTGACGCCTTGAGGGATACCCATGAACGAGCCGATTCGCCTGACCCAATACAGCCACGGTGCTGGTTGCGGTTGCAAGATCTCACCTCAGGTACTGGAAGTGATCCTCGCCGGCAGTGGCGCACAGAACCTCGACCCCAAGCTCTGGGTAGGCAACGCTTCGCGCGATGACGCGGCGGTGTACGCCATCGACGAGGAGCGCGGCGTGGTGTCCACCACCGACTTTTTCATGCCGATCGTCGATGACCCCTTCGACTTCGGCCGCATTGCCGCCACCAATGCCATCAGCGATATCTATGCGATGGGCGGCGATCCGTTGATGGCCATCGCGATTCTCGGCTGGCCGGTCAACGTGCTGGCTCCGGAGATTGCCCGGGAAGTGATTCGCGGCGGCCGTTCCGTGTGTGACGCTGCCGGGATTCCCCTGGCCGGCGGCCACTCCATCGACGCCCCCGAGCCGATCTTCGGCCTGGCCGTCACCGGGCTGGTGGAAAAGCGCCACATGAAGCGCAACGACACCGCCACCGCCGGTTGCCAACTGTACCTGACCAAACCCCTGGGCATCGGCATCCTCACCACGGCCGAGAAGAAGGGCAAGCTGCGCGAGGCCGACGTGGGCCTGG
Source organism: Pseudomonas sp. P7779 (assembly GCF_013386315.1). Taxonomy (NCBI): domain Bacteria; kingdom Pseudomonadati; phylum Pseudomonadota; class Gammaproteobacteria; order Pseudomonadales; family Pseudomonadaceae; genus Pseudomonas; species Pseudomonas sp. P7779. The sequence goes on from NZ_JACARZ010000206.1 coordinate 2,899, forward strand.
CCCGTGACTGGATGTGCACCCTCAACAAACCCGGCAGCCGTTTTGGCAAGCTGGCCGGTGTCACGGCCATGACCGACGTCACCGGTTTCGGCCTGTTGGGCCACCTGGTGGAAATGGCTGACGGCAGCCAATTAACTGCCCGCATCGAATACGAAAAAGTCCCACGCCTGCCCGGGGTTGAGTACTACCTGGAACAGGGCTGCGTCCCCGGCGGCACCTTGCGCAATTTCGACAGCTACGCCAGCAAGCTGGGGCGCCTGAACGAACTGCACAAGCGCGTGCTGTGCGACCCGCAAACCAGCGGCGGGCTGCTGGTGGCGGTCACCCCCGAAGGCAATGCCGAATTCCTCGCCGTGGCGGCGGAGCTGGGCCTGAACCTTGAGCCGATCGGCGAACTGGTTGAGCGACAGACCAACGCGGTAGAGGTGTTCTGATGCCCATCGACATCACCGATTACCGCGATATCTTTCTCAACGACCGGCCGATGATGGATACCCGTGCGCCGATCGAGTTCATCAAGGGCGCGTTTCCCGGGGTGGTCAACCTGCCGTTGATGACCGACGACGAACGCGAACGGGTGGGCACCTGTTACAAGCAGCAAGGCCAGCAGGCGGCCATTGTTCTCGGGCACGAACTGGTGTCCGGGGCGATCAAGGCCGAACGTATCGAACACTGGGCGCGTTTTGCCCAGGCCAATCCGGATGGTCTGCTGTACTGCTTTCGCGGCGGGATGCGTTCGCAGATTGCCCAGCAATGGTTGAAAACCGAGGCGGGTATCGACTATCCGCGAGTGGGCGGTGGCTACAAGGCCATGCGGACTTTCCTGCTCGACACGGTTGAAAGCGCCACCGCGCAATGCGACTTCGTACTGTTGGGCGGCATGACCGGTACCGGCAAGACCGAAGTGCTCGGCCAGTTGAACAACGCCCTGGACCTGGAAGGCCACGCCAACCATCGCGGTTCCAGCTTCGGCAAACGCGCCACGGCGCAACCTTCCAACATCGACTTCGAAAACCGCCTGGCGGTGGACCTGCTGAAAAAGCGCGCCGCCGGTATCGAGCAGTTTGTGGTCGAGGATGAGAGCCGCATGATCGGCAGCTGCGCACTGCCGTTGCCCTTGCACAAAGGCATGCAGGGCTTCCCGATGGTCTGGCTGGAAGACAGCGTTGAAGGCCGGGTGGAGCGCATCCTGAAGGATTATGTAGTGGACCTCTGCGCCGAGTTTGTCGCGGTGTTTGGCGACACTGGCCAGGAACTGTTTGCCGAGCGCCTGACCCAGAGCCTGGCCAATATCCACAAGCGCCTGGGCGGCGAGCGGTTTGCGCGGTTGCACGCGATCATGCAGGACGCCTTGGCAGAGCAGGCCCGTAGCGGTGCGGTGGAGTTGCACCGCGGCTGGATTGAGGGGTTGTTGCGTGAGTATTACGACCCGATGTACGCGTTCCAGCGGGAAAGCAAAGGCGCACGCATCGAGTTTGCGGGAGAGCAAGCGGCGGTGGTGGAGTATTTCCGGGACAGGCTCGCTCGGCGTACGTGATTGATTGAGTTTGCCGGCCCCTTCGCGAGCAAGCCCGCTCCCACATTCGACCGCA
>NZ_JACARZ010000207.1:0-301 GCF_013386315.1 Pseudomonas sp. P7779
CGCACCGGTGACCTGGCGCAATACCGCAGCGACGGGGTGATCGAGTACAGCGGCCGGATGGACCATCAGGTGAAAATCCATGGCTTCCGTATCGAACTGGGTGAAATTGAAGCGCGCCTGAACGCCCTGGCGGCGGTGCGCGAAGCCGTGGTCTTGGCCCAGGAAGGGCTGAACGGCCAGCAATTGGTGGCTTACGTGATCCCGGCGCAAGGCGCCGAGGATGCAGGCGCCCTCAAGGCGCAGTTGAAAGCGGACCTGCCGGACTACATGGTACCGACGCACCTGCTGTTCCTGAATGAAT
>NZ_JACARZ010000208.1:0-684 GCF_013386315.1 Pseudomonas sp. P7779
CCACAACAGCCATAAAAAAACGCCGTAGGCCAAAGGCCTGCGGCGTTCTTTTTAGCCCGGCAACCGCTTACACGGTATGCAGGTACCAGTTGTACTCAAGGTCGGAGATGGAGTGTTCGAACTCCTCCAGCTCACTTTCCTTACAGGCGACGAAGATATCGATGTATTTAGGATCGATGTACTTGGCCATCACCTCGCTGTCGTCCAGCTCGCGCAGGGCATCACGCAGGTTGTTCGGCAGGCTCTGTTCGTTCTGCTCGTAGCTGTTGCCTTCCACCGGTGCGCCAGGCTCGATCTTGTTGGTCAGGCCGTGATGCACGCCCGCCAATACCGAAGCCATCAGCAGGTAAGGGTTGGCATCAGCCCCGGCCACACGGTGTTCGATACGTACGGCGTCGGACGAGCCGGTCGGTACGCGAATCGCCACGGTGCGGTTATCCAGGCCCCAGCACGGCGAGTTCGGCACGTAGAACTGTGCGCCGAAACGACGGTAGGAGTTGACGTTAGGGCACAGGAACGCCATTTGGGCGGGTAGGGTCTCCAGCACACCGCCGATCGCGTGACGCAATGCGGCGTTCTGCTCGGGATCCTCGCTGGCAAAGATGTTCTTGCCGTCCTTGTCCAGGATCGAAATGTGCACGTGTAGGCCGTTGCCTGCCTGGCCCGGGTAAGGCTTGGCCATGA
>NZ_JACARZ010000209.1:0-2916 GCF_013386315.1 Pseudomonas sp. P7779
TCCGGGGTGCAGATCGCCGACGAACTGCAACGCTCCGGGCGCCAGGTGTACCTGTCGGTGGGTGCTCACGACCGCCCACCGCGTGCCTATCGCAACCGCGATTTCTGCTGGTGGCTGGGCGTGTTGGGTGAGTGGGACCAGGCCGCGATGAAACCCGGCCGCGAGCACGTGACCATTGCGGTGAGCGGCGCCCACGGCGGCAAGACCATCGACTTCCGCGAGCTGGCCCAACAAGGCATGACCCTGGTCGGCCTGACCCAATCCTTCAACGGCAGCGTTGCGAGCTTCCAGCCCAACCTGGTGGAAAACCTGGCCCGCGGCGATGAGAACTACCTGGCCCTGCTGGATGCGGCGGATGCCTATATCGAGCGTAACGGCCTCGACCTGCCGCCAGAGCCCGAAGCGCGTCGCGTATTCCCCGATGCCGAGTGCATCAAGCACCCGATCCTGGAACTGGACCTGGCCAAGGCCGGTATCACTTCAATCATCTGGGCCACCGGCTTTGCCGTGGATTACAGCTGGCTGAAGGTCGATGCATTTGACGCCGCCGGCAAGCCGCAGCACCAGCGCGGCGTGGCCAGCGAGTCGGGCATCTACTTCCTCGGTTTGCCATGGCAGTCGCGCCGGGGCTCGTCGTTTATCTGGGGGGTGTGGCATGACGCCAAGTACGTGGCCGACCATATCGCCATCCAGCGCCAATACCTTGAGTACCGCGAACCGGCACCGGTTGTTCACACCTCACCTGTCAGCGCCTGATCACTTTTTTCTGGAGTTTTTTTGATGCCTACTCACACTCGCATCCGCATGTTCAACACCAAGGAAACCTACCCTAACCAGAGCCTGGACAATGACCTGTGCCAGGCCGTACGCGCCGGCAACACGGTGTATGTACGGGGCCAGGTGGGCACCGATTTCGACGGCAACCTGATCGGCCTTGGCGACCCGCGCGCGCAAGCCGAACAGGCAATGAAAAACGTCAAGCAACTGCTGGAAGAGGCCGGCAGCGACCTGAGCCACATCGTCAAGACCACCACCTACCTGATCGACCCGCGCTACCGCGAGCCGGTGTACCAGGAAGTCGGCAAGTGGCTCAAGGGCGTGTTCCCGATCTCCACCGGGTTGGTGGTTTCGGCCCTGGGCCAGCCACAGTGGCTGATGGAAATCGACGTGATTGCAGTCATTCCCGAGTAACCCAAGGAGGCACGACATGACCTTTTCAATCGTCGCCCGCTGCGCGGAAACCGGCCAGATGGGCATTGCCATCAGCTCATCGAGCATCGCCGTGGGCGCCCGCTGCCCATGGCTGCGGCCCGGCGTGGGTGCGGTCTCGACCCAGAACATCACCCTGCCCGCCCTGGGCCCGGACGTACTCGATCTATTGGAGCAAGGCCTTGCCCCTGCCGATGCCGTAGACAAGGCCCTGACCCGCAACGGCTACAGCCAATACCGGCAACTGACGGCGATTGATCACCTCGGGCGCACGGTGCATTTCAGCGGCAACGAAACCCTTGGCACCCACAATGCGGTGTCGGGCGAACAGTGCGTGGCCGCCGGCAATATGCTCGCCGACCGCGCGGTGATCGAGGCGATGGTCAAGGCCTTCGAGCAAGGCGAAGGCCAACTGGCAGACCGCCTGCTGGCCGCGATGCATGCAGCCATTGCCGCCGGGGGCGAAGCCGGGCCGGTGCATTCCGCCGCGCTGGTGGTGGTGGGCGAGCTGACCTGGCCGATCATCAACCTGCGGGTGGATTGGGCCGACGAGCAGCCGATCGCCGAGCTGCAAAAGCTCTGGGACGCCTACCGTCCACAGGTGCAGGACTACATCGACCGCGCCCTCGCCCCGGACCGCTCCCCTGGCTACGGCGTGGCCGGAGACGACCGATGAGCACCAGCCGGGAACTGCTGCAGGCGCTGGTGGGGTTTGATACCACCAGCCGCGAATCCAACCTGAAGCTGATCGAGTTCGTGCGCGATTACCTGGCAGGGTTCGGCGTGCCTTGCGAGTTGATCTACAACGATGAGCGCAGCAAGGCCAATCTGTTCGCCACCCTCGGCCCGGCGAATGTGCCCGGGATTGTGCTGTCGGGGCACACCGATGTGGTGCCGGTGGATGGCCAGCCGTGGACGTTGCCGCCGTTTGAGTTGACCGAACGCGACGGCAAGCTGTTTGGCCGGGGCACGGCGGACATGAAGGGCTACATCGCCTGTGTACTGGCGCTGGTGCCGGCCTTGGCAAGCGCAGACTTGCGCATGCCGGTGCACATCGCCCTGTCCTACGACGAGGAAGTCGGCTGCCTTGGGGTGCGTTCGTTGCTCAAGGTGCTGGAACAATGGCCGGTGAAACCACTGCTGTGCATTATCGGCGAGCCCACCGAGTTGAAGCCGGTGCTGGGCCATAAAGGCAAGCTCGCCATGCGCTGTGAAGTGCATGGCGAGGCCTGCCATTCGGCGTATGCGCCCCAGGGCGTGAATGCGATCGAGTATGCGGCCGAGTTGATTGGTGAGCTGGGGCGAATCGGCCAGCGGCTCAAGGTGCATCAGGACGAGCGCTTTGACCCGCCGTTCAGCACCGTGCAAACCGGGGTGATCTCCGGGGGCAAGGCGTTGAATATCGTGCCTGCCGATTGCCGTTTTGACTTTGAAGTGCGCGCCCTGCCCTCGATGGACCCGGGTGAAGTGGCCGAGGAGCTGCAAGCCTATGCGATGCAGCAGGTGTTGCCGCGGATGCAGGCGGTGAGCCGGCAGAGTGCGATTCGCTTCAGTGAGTTGTCGGCGTACCCGGGGCTGGCCACCGACCAGCGCAGCCAGGCGGCGGAGCTGATTGCGGCGTTTTGCGGCTCGCGGGAATTTGGCACCGTGGCGTTCGGGACCGAGGGTGGGTTGTTTGATGCGGCGGGCATTCCGACGGTGGTGTGC
>NZ_JACARZ010000210.1:0-1019 GCF_013386315.1 Pseudomonas sp. P7779
GATATGTACTCAATCAACCCCGACCCACCTCAACATCCCTCCCCGAAGCCCCAATCCTGCGCAACAAAGGCAACACCTCCGCCCCCACATGAATCGACTCTTCCAGATGCGGAAACCCCGAGAGAATAAAGCTGTCCACCCCAAGCTGGTGATACTCCTCGATCCGCTCCGCCACCCGCTCATAACTCCCCACCAGCGCGGTCCCGGCCCCACCCCGTACCAGGCCCACACCGGCCCAGAGGTTGGCCGAAACCTCCAGCTCCCGCGCCCCACGCCCACGGCCTTTCATCAACTCGGTCTGGCGACTCTGCCCCACCGATTCATACTTGGCCATCTGCCGCTGCGCCTGGTCAATGGCGTCCTTGGGTATCTCCTCCAACAGCCGCTCCACATGCGCCCAGGCCGCCTCGTCAGTGCGATCGGCAAAGATGTGCAAGCGCAACCCAAAGCGCAACGTCCGCCCCTGCATCGCGGCCAACTCACGCATCCGCAGCACCCGCTCGGCAATCATCGCCGGCGGCTCACACCACATCAGGTACGTCTGCCCATGGGCAGCCCCCACCTGCTCGGCAGCCTCGGAGGCACCCCCAAAATAGATCGCCGGCACCTCGGCCCCAGGCGCCACCGGCGTGTTGATCCCACTGCGGTAGTAGCGCCCCGGATGCGCCGGCTGCTTTCCAGCCCACACCGCCTGGAACACCTGCAAAAACTCCGCAGTACGCGCGTAACGCTCATCGTGTTCGAGAAAGTCCCCCAACGAACGCTGCTCAAAACGGCTGGACCCCGTCACCACATGCAACGCCAGGCGATTCTCGCTGAGCAATTGCAAGGTCGCCGCACGGTGGGCGGTATAGGCCGGCAGCTCCATGCCTGGTCGCAACGTCAGGAGGAATTTAAGCCGCCGCACCTCCTGGGCCAGCACCGCGGTAATCAGCCACGGATCCTCGAAACCGCTGGCGGTGGGCACCATGATCCCGTCGAACCCGGCCTGTTCGGTAGCCCGCACGATCTGGCGCAGG
>NZ_JACARZ010000211.1:0-434 GCF_013386315.1 Pseudomonas sp. P7779
CGGGATGAAGCTTGCGGCATAGGCGATTTCGCCGCGGGCTTCGGCCAGCGGTTTGCCTTGTTCCTGGCTGAGGATGCGGGCGAGGTCCTCCTGGTGTTCGAGGATCAGTGCCGCCCAGCGCCGCAGGATCGTGGCGCGGGCATCGAGGTTCTGTTCACGCCAGGCGGAAAACGCGCGGTGGGCGGCGTCGATTGCGGCGACAATTTGCGGTTTTTCCAGCATCGGCACGTGGCCGATCAACTGTTGGTTCGCCGGGTCATGTACGGCGATGGTGCTGGCACTGGCGCTGTGGACCCAATGGCCGTCGACGTAGCACAGGGCTTTGAACAGCAGCGGGTGTTTGTAGGTCATCGGGGTCACTCCGGATGGGCTGAGTGGGTGCAATGCTAGGGCAGGGGCAGGCGCGGGATTGGTGGTTTGGTGGGGGTGGGGCA
>NZ_JACARZ010000212.1:0-799 GCF_013386315.1 Pseudomonas sp. P7779
ATGGCCCGGGTGACCGATAGCATCGGGCAATCGGGGTTCGCCGCGACCTTGTTCGAGGCTCTCGGTTATCTCCAGCCGATCCAGGCCACCACGCTGTATTTCTACCCGCGCGGCGGCATGCCCAGTGCGCTGTTCGAGCTGGACGGGCCATGGTTGCCACAAGGCAATGTGCGCCAGTACCTGTCGGGGTTTTATCTGCTCGACCCGTTTTACGGGGCCTGTGTGGAGGGCGTCAGCTCCGGGTGTTACGAGCTGGCCGAGGTCGCCCCCGATCACTTCGAGCTCAGCGAATACTTCCAGTCGTTTTACCGGCACTCCCATCTGGAGGATGAGCTGAACTACATCCTGCAGTCGAGCAACGGCTCGAGCCTGGCGGTGTCGCTGGCCTTTACGCAAAAGCTCGACGCCACCACCACGGGGCAATTCAAACGCATCGCGCCGTGGGTGCTGGCGGTGCTGGGCAAGCATTTCGTTGGCCTGGATGCCCAGGGGGCGCGATTCGAAAACCTGCTGGAGCAGCGCATTCACTCGGCGCTGAACAACTTCGGCTCGTCGATATTGACCGAGCGGGAATGCCGGATCGCCCAACTGATCCTGCGGGGGCATTCCACCCGTTCGCTGGCCGAACGCCTCGACGTCTCGGAAGACACCATCAAGTCCCACCGCAAACACATCTACACCAAGCTCGATATCGGCGCGCAATCGGAACTGTTTGCCCTGTTTATCGATTCGCTGGCCGAAGCCCAGGGCGTCCTGAGCAAAGACCCCCTTGAAAGCTACATGAGCAAGCACCGCTGAG
>NZ_JACARZ010000022.1:0-9622 GCF_013386315.1 Pseudomonas sp. P7779
ACTAACCCCGCCCGCCCCCGTTTCCAATGGGTTTGGGTGAGCTTTGCCCGCAATCCGAGGTGGACCATGGAAATCGACATCGCCATCACCGCAAAACTGCCCCGTGACCAGGCAGAGGTCCTGCTCCAGGACCTGCGCGTGCAGTACTCGGCACTGCTCAACGAGCACTGGTATGACGATCGGTTTCGCATGATCCCCGAGGGTTTGCGGCACGGCTCATTGCTGGTGGCGTTCCCCGGGTTGGCAGCAAGAAAAAGCCTGATGGGCGCCCTTAAACACAGCCTCGACGAAGCGAAGTAAGCCACGATGGAAATGAAAGAAAGGCTGCGCGCCGACGTCATCCAACGCATTGAGCGGGACTACCAGCTCAAGCACATGCGCGGCACCGACTATATGCGTAAGGGTGTCTGCCCTGCCTGCGGTCAGAAGACCCTCTACACCTTCTACGACTCGCCCTGGACACTGATCTGCGGACGGCCGGAAAAGTGCGACCACCGTGTCCACGTAAAGGACGTCTACGACGATTTGTTCAACGACTGGAGCAAGACCGCCCCGTCGACGCCAGACAACCCCCTGGCCACGGCACGCGCATACCTTGAATTTGCACGGGGCTTCAAATTTGAGCTGATTGCCGGTTGGTTCACCCAGGACAACTACTGGGATGGCCGGCTAAACATCGGCAGTGCCACGGTGCGTTTCGCCCTTGAAAAGGGTGGGTACTGGGAACGGCTGATCGATCGGCCAGATCGTTTCGGCAAGATGAAAGCGCGCTTCCGCCCCACCGGCGATGGTTTGCCCGGCTACAAAGGCGTCTGGTGGTGCCCGCCGTGCGTCGACCTGCTGGAAGTCGACGAGCTGTTCATAGTCGAGGGAATTTTCGACTCCATTGCACTGGTGCACAACGACGTGCCAGCCGTGTCGATGATGTCCAGCGCGCCCTGTCCCATCGACTCACTCAAGGCCCTGGCCAAGCTGCGCCACGACGCCGACAGGCGCTTGCCGGTACTTGTGTGGGCATTGGATAACGAGCCCGTCGCCAAGGCCAACATGCGCCGTTGGGCGAAGGAAGCGCGCGAGCTGGGCTTCACCTGCAAGGCAGCGGTGATCCCACAGCCCAATGGCAAAAAGGTTGATTGGAACGACCTGCACCTACGGTGGAAGCCGATCGAGGGCGACGACAAGCGTGCCGAGCGGATCGAGCAGGATCTGGACGAAGCCCGTCACCACGGCGATTTGCTGCTGGCTGACTCGGCTGAAGAAAAGGGGTTCCTCATTTACCTGCGCGACGAGCGCAAGGAATTCAACTTCACCTTCCGCAAGCGCCTTTACTGGTTTCGGCTGGACCTTGAGCGGTACGACCGTGCCATGGCCGATCTGGAGAGTTCAGACCGCCATGAGGACCAACTGCTCAACGACGACCAAAAGCGCTACAAGGCACTGCGCCAATCTGGCTCGGTGACCAGCATCGCCAACTGCAATTTCCAGGCGCTGTATTACATGCGCAACGACCTCACAGATGAGGCCTGGTACTACTTCCGTATTGAGCGCCCGCAAGGGCCGGCCATCAAAAGCACATTCACTGCCAAGCAGCTCACTTCGGCGCCTGAGTTCGCCAATCGCCTGCTCAACGTCTCCAACGGCGCGATGTTCGAGGGTAGCGCCCAGCAGTTGAAACGGATCCTGGCGCCGCAGCTCGATTGCCTGAAAACCGTCAACACCATCGAATGGATCGGCTACAGCCGCGACCATGGAGCCTACGTCTTCAACGACCTCGCTTTTCACGGCGGCAAGGTCCAGGTGCGCAACAAGGAAGATTTTTTTGACCTCGGCAAACTGAGCATCAAGTCACAGAGCCAGTCGCCGGTGTTGCACATCAACACCGACCTCAATGCCTACAACGAAGGTTGGTTCGACATTTACTGGCGCTGCTTTGGCGTACAGGGCCTTGTGGTACTGGCCTGGTGGCTGGGTGCATTGCACGCAGAGCAAATCCGCCAGATCCACAAGTCACTGATGTTCCTGGAGCTGGTGGGTGAAGCCGGCTCGGGCAAGACCACCCTGGTGGAGCTGCTGTGGAAGTCGGTCGGGCGGACTGATTACGAAGGCTTCGACCCGTCCAAAGCGACGGCCGCAAGCCGTGCGCGCAACTTCTCGCAGGTCAGCAACCTGCCGGTCGTGCTGATCGAGTCGGAGCGTGAGCAAAAGGAGGGCCAGCCGGTTAAACACTTTGACTGGGACGAACTGAAAACCGCCTACAACGGCCGTAGCGTTCGCTCCACGGGCGTGAAAAACAACGGCAACGACACCCACGAACCGCCATTCCGCGCCGCTCTGCTGATCGCTCAGAACAACCCGGTGAACGCTTCGGAACCGATCCTGCAGCGGATCTGCCATGTGCATCTGACACGAGAGCACCACACCCCGGAAACCAAGCAGTACGCCGAGCAACTGGAGCGCATGCCGATGGACAGCATCAGCGGCTTCCTGGTCAAGGCGCTGCAACGTGAAGCCGAAACCATGCGCCTGATGGAGGAAAACACCTCCGGCTACGAGCAGGAGCTGCTGGCCCAGCCTGGCGTGCGCACTGTGCGTATAGCCAAAAACCACGCCCAACTGCGCAGCCTGGTGGATGCACTCGCCGGGGTCGTTCCCCTCGGCGAGCGTCGCAAAGCCCTTGCACACGCCGAAATCAGCCGTATGGCCTTGGAGCGGCAGCAGGCGATCAACGCCGACCACCCGACCGTGCGCGAGTTTTGGGACCTGTACGACTTCCTCAATGGCATGGACGAGAAAGGCGCGCTCAACCATGCGCGGCGCGATGGCCTTATCGCCGTGAACCTGAATGAGTTCGTGGAGATGGCTGCCAACAAGCGGCAGCAGGTTCCCCCGCTGAGCGATCTGAAGCGCCTGCTCAAGACCAGCAAGTCACCCAAGTTTCTGGAGTCGAACAAGCCCGTGAATTCAGCGCGCCAGGTCGACGCATTCAACGCCAGTAAAACCATTCGCTGCTGGGTATTCCAGGGCGTGTAACCACCGCAAAAACAGGAGCAACACCATGCAAAACGAACTCAAATCGGCTATTCGCTTCAATGATTTTGTCGCCTACTTCGGCGCCAGAGGGGTAGTTGCTTTGGCCTGGTGGATGGGGGCTGCGCATGCCGCCCGTATCCGTGAAGACCAGAACAGCTTCCCGTTCCTTCAGATCAACGGCGCCGCCGGCAGCGGTAAGTCGCTGATGCTGGAGTACCTGCAAAAGTTGAACGGCCAAACCCCTTATGCACATTCGCTGGCTCACGCTACCCAGGCCGCACGGGCTCGCATCTACGCCAACGCAGAAGGGCCGATCGTCATTTGCGAACACCACGATGAGCCAGAACAACCCTTTGATTGGGATGAACTGAAGCCGCTCTATAGCTCCGGCGACGTCATCAGCCAGGAGCGAGGTGATCGGACCCAGCGCGTGACCTTCAAGGGTGCTCTCGTGATCACTGCAAACCAACCGTTGGAGTGCAGTGAGGCGGTCCGCAGTCGAATGGTTGTGGTCGATCTTTCAGGTGCCGACGCCCATACGCCCAGAATTCGGCCCGAGGCTATCGGCGACCTCAACGCAAACGAGGCAAGTGCATTCGGTATCAAGGTGGCTCAGGCAGAAGACTGGATTTCCAGCACCATCAAAGATTTTTTGCCCGGCTACCAGGGGCAGCTAATGCACAAATACGGACCACGCCTGAACGCGCGCACCGCACTCAACTGCGCGCAAATGCTCGCTCTGCTCGACCTGCTTTGCTCTCTTCTCGCGATCCCGCAGGACGTCCAGCTTGATGCCAGGAAGGTGGTTCACGACATCGCTTTCCTCGACACCATTCCTTATTGATCCGGCCTTCGAAAGGAGAATCCGCATGAATACGCCTGCCCAAACCCAACAGCCCAACTGGTTTAAGCAGTTGCAAGAGTTTGAAGCCAAGCGCCCCGCCATCCGCAAGGCCGGTATTGAGGCACTGAACCGCCTGATCCCTGTCGCCCGGCGTGATACAGGCCAAAGCGCCGTGATTGGCCGGTTTCTACTCGGGCTCTACAACGGCCACGACTACCCCTTCGTGCTCACCAGCCTGCGCGGCCTCGACACCGCACTGTTCGACGACTGCCTGGCGGTGCTTCAACTGGACTACTCGCCAGAGCAAGAGGTGCATACGTACCTCCCCGATGGCGATGCCATCTGGGAAGAACTGATAGGGACATGGGCATGAAATGGGCGCCGAAGCGCAATAGAGACGGGCAACTCCAGCAGAACTGCTGGGTGACCGACAGCGGCTACACCGTCGCGTTGTGCCGGTTACCAGAGTCGCGCTACCCCGTCACTCGGCCAGGGGGCGAACTGCCCTTCGCTTATGCGAAAGACCGGGACGAAGTCATAACGATCATTCAGCAAGACCAGGCCAACCCGGCCTGAAAGATGGTGTCGAGGAGCGCCAACTCCCCGACACCTACCACTACCCAGGAGCAGCACCATGCAAGCACAGACCCAAAGCAGCAGCGCCGTAGAGGCTAGCACGAACACCTTTAAAATCGGCGATACCGTTTCCTATGTCGTCGCCAGGGCCATGGCACGCAGTGTCGAATTCAGCGTGCGCAAGGGCACCATCAAGGCGATTGACGGCCAGGTCGCCATCGTGGAGTCACGCTATGGCAGGAGCATTCAACCGCTCAACAAGCTGTCCCGCGAGGGCGAACCCAATGCGCTGACGAAATCCCTTATGGGGGATCGCCACAATGCTTAAGCGCACCCTCACCCACTTTCACCTCTGCTGTGGCCTCGGCAGCGGCGCCGCTGGTTTCAGCGACTCCAAACCAGTCCTCGGCCCTGTACAAGCTGAATGGCGCTGCCTGGGCGGTGTCGACGTCGACCCAGCAGGCTTGCGCGACTTTCAGATGATGACCGGTGTACCTGGCACTTTGATGGATCTGTTCACCCGCGAGCAGTTCACCGCGTTCCACGGCCAGCAGCCGCCCGCCGGCTGGAAGGAAGCCACCGCCGAGGATCTGCGCCGCGCCGCCGGCAACGAAGACCCGGACGCCGTGTTCATCAGCAGCCCCTGCAAGGGGGCCTCTGGCCTGCTGTCCGAGACAATGAGCCAGACGCCCAAATACCGGGCACTCAACGAGCTGACGTTGCGCTGTGTATGGCTAATGTGCGAAGCCTGGAAGCACAACCCGGTGTCACTGATCGTGTTCGAAAACGTGCCGCGCCTGGCAACCCGGGGCCGGTACCTGCTGGACCAGATCACCAAGCTGCTCAGGCACTACGGTTACGCGGTGGCGGAAACCACCCATGACTGCGGCGAAATTGGCGGGTTAGCCCAGAGCCGCAAGCGCTTCTTGCTGGTGGCCAGGCACGTCGAGAAGGTGCCGGCGTTCCTTTACGAGCCGGAAAAACGCAGCCTGCGGGCCGTTGGTGATGTGCTGAGCCGCATGCCGCTGGCCGGCGATATCGACCAGGCGGGGCCGATGCACCGGGTACCGGCATTGCAGTGGAAAACATGGGTTCGCCTGGCATTGGTGGAAGCAGGTAAGGACTGGCGCAGCCTGAGCCGGTTTGCGATCGAGGACGGCTACCTGCGCGACTTCGTGATCGTGCCGGAATACCGCGCCGGTTATATGGGAGTGCATGACTGGCATGACACCGCCGGGACGGTCGCCGGCCGGTCGAGCCCAACCAATGGCAAGTTCTCGGTGGCGGACCCTCGGCCCACCAGCAAATTTGAATACACCCAATACGGGGTACTGCCCTACGACCGCCACTGCGGCGTGGTCACAGGGCAACGGAGCCCAGGGCAAGGCACGTTCAGCGTTGCAGACCCACGCATGGGCGGCGAGCGGCATAACAACGTCTTCCGCGTGGTGCACAACGACCAAGCCGCCGGAACTGTCACTGCCGGGCATGGCCCCAGCTCCGGCGGGCAAGCCGTGGCCGACCCTCGGCAACCATCCAAAGGTTTCGGCAAGTACCTGGTCACCGACTACAGCAAGCATGCCGGCACGGTCATCGCCGGCAGCACCACCGGCCAGGGCGCTTTTGCCGTGGCCGATCCGGCTTACAAGAACTGGCACCCAGCGGCCAGCACGCAAAAGCTGCGAATCACTCCCTGGTGCGACAGCGCCAAGACCGTGACCGGCTCGCAGCAGGTTGCGAGTGGAGCGTTATCGATCGCGGATCCGCGCCCGGGTATGTCGCGCACTAAGGGCGACGCGTACCTGACTGGCGGGCATTACGGTGTCGTCGACTACAACGCACCGGCCGGCGCTGTGTCCGCTAGTGCCTGTCACGACAACGGCCGGTGGTCGGTAGCGGATCAGCGTATGCCGGCGCCCAACGACCGACTGACCTGCATGATCACCAGCCTCGACGGTACCTGGCACCGCCCGTTCACCACCCTGGAGCTGGCCGCGCTGCAATCGCTGTTTGATCCCGAGGATCACTGGTCAACGGATCCACAGACAGCCCATGAAATCCAGGTGATGCAACGGGTGCGCAAGATCGAGCAAGCGCCGTTCTTCCTGCTGGACGGTATCAACGATGGCAACCACCGGGAGCGAATCGGCAACGCGGTACCGCGCGCGGCGGCAAAAGCGATGGCGGATGTTTTCGGCATGACCCTGCTGCTTTCCGAGGCTGGGGAGACATTCATGCTCAGCAACGTTTCGATTTGGGTACAGCCAGTGGCGATTGCACTGAGCGTGGCTAAGCAGGAGGTTGGTCATGTCTGACCTCTTTTTCTTGCAGGACAGCCGCAGTAACGTCGGCAGCCGGGCCATATTCTGGCGCAACGGAGGCGGCTACACCTCGAACCTGAACGAGGCTGAGCAGTTCAAACGCGAGTCCGCGGTCAAGCAGTACGAGTGCCGCGAAACCGATCTGCCCTGGCCAGTGGAGTACGTCCGCCCCCGGGCAGAGGTCGGCGTTGACTGCCAGTACCTCACCAAGTCAGAGGCTGAGGCCTACCGCAACGAAGACGGCCGCGTTTATGTGGCCTACGCACGCGAGTGGGACGGCAATGATCTGGTGTGGCGCGGCGGCAAAGGCCCAACCGGCAACCTGGATGACGCCATCCACCCGGGGGCGGCAGATGCCGCTGGGTACCAGGCCCAAGGCTTCGAGCTGTGGCCATGCGGATACATCGTCGAGCGTTCCCGACCAGTAGTCCGGGCCGCCCTGCTCGATCACAAGCAGGCACTGCGCTCGGTCGGCCTCAAGCTGCCCAAGCTCAAGCGCCCGCGCAACCGCACCTACAGCGACCGTCTCAACTGCGAAGGCTGCGGGCGTTTTCTCAGCGAACGTCAGCGCTTCGACGACTGCCCGAACTGCGGCGCGGGGAACGCACCATGAACAACGGTAAATCCTTCCCCTGGAACCTCGACCTAACGGGTGTCTGTGACCAATGCAACAGATCCCGCGCCCACGGCAACCACCAGAAGTGCAGCAAGGCGCGCCAGGCGGCCAACGCTAAGCGCCGGGCAGAGGAGGCCCAAACCGGGGTCACACCGGCACCTAGAAAAAGTGCCAGCCTGTTCTGGTTACTTCGCCAGCAGTGATCGGCAACACTAAACCCGCAATACATCAGGCCCGGCGACGGGCCTTTTTTCTTCCTGTTGGAAGAATCTTTCGATACATCGCGTGGGGACGCATATGGCAGATGGCGTAGAGGCCCGTGGCAATTCGGTACGGGTCTATTTTCGTTTCAATGGCGAGCTGTGCCGGGAGCTGGTGCCCGGCGGTAACACACCAGAAAACCGGGAGCATGCAAAGCGCCTGGTCACAGTGATCGAGTACGAAATCCAGGCCGGCACCTTCGATTACCGCCGGCATTTTCCCGAGTCGACCAAGCTGGCCGAGAACACTTTCGGGCATTACCTGGACCTTTGGCTCACGATCAAGAGCAACAGCGTGGCCGCTACCTCTTTTCGTGGATATAAGAACAAGGCCGAGGTTCATGTGCGGCCGCGCTGGGGTGACGTTCAGATCGATCAAATTGACCACCTGGACCTGCAGGAATGGATTCAGGGGCCGCTGTCGAAGCGGCTGAAGAACAAGACCATCCGCGACATCATCAGTAATGTGCGCCAGGTGTTTCGGCTCTACCGCACCCGGAAGAAGGTTGCACACGACCCAACTGAGGGGTTATTCGTGCGCCTTCCCGATCCGGAGGCACCGGACCCGTTTACCAGGGCGGAGATCAAGCAGATCCTCGAAACGCATACCAGCCGCACCCAGGAGCTGCTGATGGTGCAGTTCATGATTTGGGCAGGCCCACGGGTATCGGAAACCATCGCCCTGGCCTGGGAGGATGTCGACCTGAAACAAGGGACGGTGACTTTTCGTCGATCCAAGGTGCGCGGGGCCTATCGCGTGACAAAAACCCGGCGTTCTACGCGCAAAGTGCGTCTGCTGGAGCCTGCGTGGGATGCCCTGCGCAAGCTGGACGCGATCAATCAGCTCAAGACCGTGGACACCGTGGATGTCGTCGAGCGGGACAACAAAACGATCCGCAAGCACAAGCTGCACTTCGTGTTCCTGAACACCAAGAGCGGCCTGCCACACGTCAGCGATTTTGTGGTTAGGGACAGGTTCTTCAAAGCGCACTTGAAAGCGGCCGGCGTTCGTTATCGCGGTCCTGGCCAGTGCCGACACACCTACGCCAGCCAGTTGCTCACCACAGGCGTGGCTTCGGTCGACTGGATCGCGGAGCAGATGGGCCACACCAGCGCAAACATGATCCGCCAGCACTATGGAATGTGGATCAACGAGGACGGGCCAGACATTATAAGTTTGCTTCAGAATGCTCTTGACCTGTAGTCAAGCTCTTAGGTCGTGTGAAATGATCAACACGAATGCCGCGACACTCCAAGCGAAGGGACTGCTTATGCCAGTAATGCATCTGTTCATTGATACGAATATCTTCTTAAACTTTTACACGTACCCCGACGACGATGACGGGGTTATAGATGAATTACTAGAGTATATCGATCCGAACAAGATAGTTCTCCACTTACCAAAACAAGTCGAGAATGAATTTGAGCGAAATCGTGAATCGAAGCTGCACGTTGCAGTTACGGAGTTCCAAAGCAAAAAATTTCCAAATGCCATTCCAAATCACATGCGTGGAACTGAAGCAGCAAAAAATTATCAAGATGCTTTAAGAAATGCTGAAGCAGCAAAGAAGACGCTAGTTGCAAATGCTACCGGCCTCGCTTTACAAAATGACTTGCCAGTAGATAAAAAAATAATTGAAATTTTTAACAAGTCGCAAAAATATGAGGAAGACGACAGAACATTCAAACTCGCAGTTGAGAGGTCTCAACGTGGTAATCCTCCAGGCAAAGGAGAAAGCGTTGGCGACAGATATAATTGGGAAGTTCTGCTTCAGCACGTGCCTGCTGGCGACTTATATATAGTATCAAAAGATGGTGACTATGCGTCTCCGTTAGCAAACCTAGACAAAAGGTCTGTAAAAGCTAAACGCTACCTGTCCGAAGAATGGTCAAGAAAAAAAGGGGATGGATCGCTTCACATCTATACCACTATAAAATCTGTAATTGATCATTACAAACAACTAGCGCAACAACC
>NZ_JACARZ010000213.1:0-651 GCF_013386315.1 Pseudomonas sp. P7779
GCTGTACAGCGGGTTGAGCGGCAGCAGTTCCTTGATCGCATTGATCAGCGCCATGCCGTAGGCCTTGACCTCGTCGGTCGGCTGGGTCGGCTGGTGCGGGTATTCGACTTCCACCAGGTACGGTGGGCGGTGGTGCTTGAGCCAGGTCTTGATCCGCACGCGGGTCAGGCCCTGGGCGACGAATTGCAGCTTGCCGTTTTCGCGGCTGGCGTGGTGCACCTTCACCAGGGTGCCGTACAGCGGCAGGCTGGAGGTGTCGAAGTGGCGCGGATCTTCGGGCGGGGTTTCCATGAAGAACAGGGCAAGGGAGTGGTGGTCGGACTTGCTCACCAGCTCCAGGGTTTCGGCCCACGGCTCTTCATTGACGATCACCGGCAACACTTGCGCCGGGAAGAAAGGCCGGTTGTGGATCGGGATGATGTAGACCTTGTCGGGCAGGTTTTGCCCTGGGAGGGCCAAGCCAGTGTTGGCGGAAGTGTGTTCAGCGTTTTCCGGGTCGGCGTAGTCGTTGAGGTCGATGTCCGGGAATTCTTGCTGGTCGCTCATGGGGCACCTGCATAAGGAAGTATGCAAGTTAGATGGGGCGGGTCGGCAGTGGTTTCAATGGGGGGGGTGAGATAGCAACATATTGCACAATATTTTCAAAAGCAC
>NZ_JACARZ010000214.1:0-1439 GCF_013386315.1 Pseudomonas sp. P7779
ACCCAGGTGCCGATGCGGTTGAGGACGTGGATGAAGCGGTAGCCGATGATGCCGATGATCCCCGAGCCGATGGCGCCGATGACGATGCCTACCGGTACCGGGATCGCGTCGACGACGCCGTGCAGGGATTTGCCCGCCAGTACGATGTTGGAGGCGAAGAAGCCGATGTACATCACGCCGGCGATTACCACCACCAGCAGCGCACCGAGGGAGCCGAACTGGGCGCGGCTCTGGATCATTTGCGGGATGCCCATCTGCGGGCCCTGGGCCGAGTGCAGCGCCATCAGCACGCCGCCGACGAGGTGGCCGACNNGCGCCGGTGACGATGGGCAACGGCGCGATGTTGCCGCCGAACCACAGGGTGAACAGGTCTCTTACCTTTCCGTGGCGATCTTCCGGGGGCACGTATCCAATCGTGTGTTTTTCGATAAGCGGGGCGGAGGATGTTGCAGTGGTAACCATGACGAGCTCCAAGGCAAGGTGAGTACGTTGACGTACTTCGCTGGGCGGCGCGTGTGCGTCGCTTTTGTTGTTGGAGTGATCATGTGCAATGGTCACAGGGAGGTAAATTAGTAAGTTTGTTGCTATAGACCTTAAAAATAATATCTCGCGGGGTTTTTTGCTCCGGTATGTTGCATGCACTTGAATCAGTGTGAAAAAGCCGATTTTCACGCACTTGTTTGGGGCGAAATCCCACGTTTATGGAGGTCCCGATGGCTGCCTATAACCTGCGCCAGCTCAGATATTTTGTAACCACGGCCGAGTGCGGCAGCGTGGCAGAGGCCTCGCGCAAGCTCTATATCGCGCAACCGTCGGTGTCGACGGCCATCAAGCAACTGGAAGACAGCTTCGGCGTGCAGCTGTTTATCCGCCATCACGCCCAAGGGGTGTCACTGACGCCGAGCGGTGCGCGGTTCTATCGCAAGGCCCTGGAGCTGCTGCGGGTGGCCCATGAGTTTGAGCAGAACGCCCTGGCAGACAATGACGTGGTGGCGGGGCAGATCGATATCGGTTGCTTCGAAACCGTGGCACCGCTGTATTTGCCGCGCTTGATTGCCGGTTTCCGGGAGCGTTGGCCGGGGGTGGAAATCCGTCTGCGCGATGGCGAACAACAGGAACTGGTGCAGGCGCTGACGGCCGGCAGTATCGATGTGGCGATGCTGTTTGAGCATGACCTGGGCAGCGCCATCGAGACCACGCCGCTGATGCCGCCGCAGCAACCCTATGCGTTGCTGCCGGCGGATCACCGGTTTGCGCAGCAGGCCAAGGTGTCGTTGGCGGACTTGGTGCTGGAACCGATGATTTTGCTGGATGTGCTGCCGAGCCGGACGTACTTCGTGAGCATCTTTGAAGAGCGTGGGCTGACGCCGAATATTGTCTTCAGTTCGCCGTCGATCGAGATGGTGCGCGGGATGGTGGGGCGCGGGTTCGGGTTTTCG
>NZ_JACARZ010000215.1:0-1234 GCF_013386315.1 Pseudomonas sp. P7779
ACTCAGCATTGGCCAACGGATTTGCCGGCCTGCTGCTGATGTTTATCGAGTCGCCCGAGGGCCCTGTGCTGGCCGAGAAGTACCGTCAGCGGGCGGCGGCGGTGAATTCCCGGCATCCACGGGCGCTCGTGTATCTGCAAGTGCTGCAAGCCTGGATCAACGACGAGCTGGATGAAGTGCTGCGCCTCAGCGAGCATCTGCTGGATCTTTATCCGCGGGACCTGCTTGCGGCCAAGCTCAACCAGTACCTGGAATTCAACCGGGGCAACTGGCCGGCGCTGCTGCGGATCGGTTTGAAAGCCACCGCCGGCGCGCCGGATATCGCCCACAGTCACGGGCTACTGGCGTTTGCGTATGAGCAGTGTCATTTGCTGGAGGAAGCCGAGGCCAGTGCGCTTGAGGCGTTGCGGTTGCAGGCGTCCGAGCCATGGGCCCATCACGCATTGGCCCATGTGATGCTGACCCAGGGGCGTATCGAGGAAGGCATCGGGTTTCTGGAGGGCGTGAAGCAGCACTGGGACGGGCTTAACTCGTTCATGTACACCCATAACTGGTGGCATCTCGCGTTGTTTTATCTGGGGCGCGGGGAGGATCAGCGGGTGCTGGAGATTTATGACCGGCATGTGTGGGGGATCTTGCCGGAGTACTCCCAGGATCAGGTGGGCGCGGTGTCATTGCTGGCGCGGCTGGAGCTGGCCGGGATTGATGTGGGTGAGCGGTGGCAGGCGTTGGCGCCCTACCTGCAGCGTCGGGTTGGGGATGCGGTGCAGCCGTTTTTGAGTGTGCAGTATTTGTATGGGTTGGCCCGTGCGGGCAAGCCTGAGGCGGATCAGTTGTTGGCGGCTTTGCGCAGGCACAGTGTGGAAGCGCGGCCGGTTTGGGGGGAAGTGACGTTGCCGTTGGCTGAGGGGTTGTTGGCGCATGCCCGGGGGGATGCCCGGCGGGCGTTGGAACAGCTGGGGATAGCGTTGCCGCGGCTGAATGAGATTGGCGGGAGTCATGCGCAGCGGGATTTGTTTGCGCAGGTGGAGCTGGACGCACGGTTGCGGGTTGGGGATTGGCTTGGGGCGCAGCAGACGCTGGAACTGCGCCGGCGGTATGACGGGCTGGATGTGCCGACGAATCGAGCTTTGGTGGTGGTGTATGAAGCTTTGGGGTTGCCTGGGGAGGCGCTGCGGGCGCGGGCGCGGATTGGGGGGATATCCGTTATTTAGGTGATGGCTTGTATTGGTTC
>NZ_JACARZ010000216.1:0-741 GCF_013386315.1 Pseudomonas sp. P7779
GGTCAGGCCCTTGGCGATGGACAGGGTGTCGGGCTCGAAACCGAAGTGTTGATGGGCGAACCATTCGCCGGTACGGCCAAAGCCACCAATCACCTCATCGGCACACAGCAGCACATCGTATTGCCGGCAAATGCGCTGGATCTCGGGCCAGTAGCTTTCCGGCGGGAAGATCATGCCGCCCGCGCCCTGGAACGGCTCGGCGATAAACCCGGCGACGTTTTCAGCGCCCAGCTCGAGGATTTTCTCTTCCAGCTGCAAGGCGCAGCGGCGGCCGAACTCGGCAGGCGTCAGCTCGCCGCCATGGGCGTACCAGTAGGGTTCGTCAATGTGTGCCACGTCGGGAATCAGGCCGCCCATCTCGTGCATGAACTTCATGCCGCCCAGGGCAGACGCCGCCAGCGTGGAGCCGTGATAACCATTCCAGCGCCCGATCATGATTTTTTTCTGCGGCTGGCCGACCACTTGCCAGTAACGGCGCACGGTACGGATCAGTACTTCGTTGGCCTCGGAGCCGGAGTTGGTGTAGATCACGTGGCTGTAGTGGCCCGGCAACAGGCTGAAGAGCAACTCCGACAGCTCGATCACCGCCGGGTGGGTGGTGTGGAAGAACATGTTGTAGTACGCCAACTGGTCCATCTGGGCGGCAGCGGCAGCGGTCAAGTCCCTGCGACCGTAACCCAGCTGGGTGCACCACAGGCCCGACATGCCGTCCAGGTAACGCTTGCCTTCGCTGTCCCACAG
>NZ_JACARZ010000217.1:0-460 GCF_013386315.1 Pseudomonas sp. P7779
GTTCTATATCGGCCTGCAGAAACTCAGCGGCGACAGCGCCTGGATGCGGGTCAACGGCACCAGCGGCGGCACCCTGGCCAACGACAGCTACAACGCCAGCTACGACAACGCCAAGGAAAAATCCTGGCAGGTGCGGCACGACTTCAACTTCGTGGTACTGGGCATTCCCGGGTTGACCATGATGAACCGCTACATCAGTGGCGATAACGTGCACACCGGGGCGATCACCAATGGCAAGGAGTGGGGCCGTGAGTCGGAGCTGGCCTACACGGTACAAAGCGGTCCACTGCGGGACCTGAATGTGCGCTGGCGCAACGCAACGATGCGCCGGGATTTCAGTACCAACGAGTTTGATGAGAACCGGATATTCATCAGTTACCCGCTGTCGTTGTTATAGCGGTTTACAAACAACCGGAAAGGCTTTTGTGGCGGGGGAGGTTGCTGTGGGGAGAGATTGCTG
>NZ_JACARZ010000218.1:0-502 GCF_013386315.1 Pseudomonas sp. P7779
CCCGCGCACCCAGGCGGCTGAGGATCTCGCTGGCGCGTTCCACCAACTGGCCGTTGGTCGCCAGCACGCCCTTGTCCAGCCAAAGGTTGTCTTCCAGGCCGACCCGTACGTTGCCGCCCAGCAGCACTGCTTGCGCCGCCATCGGCATCTGCATGCGACCAATCCCGAAGCCGGCCCACACCGCGTCAGCCGGCAGGTTGTCGACCATGGCTTTCATGGTGGTGGTGTCGGCCGGCGCGCCCCACGGGATGCCCAGGCACAGCTGGAACAGCGGGTTGTCGAGCAAGCCTTCCTTGATCATCTGCTTGGCGAACCACAGGTGACCGGTGTCGAAAATTTCCAGCTCGGCTTTTACGCCCAGCTCTTGAATACGTTTGGCGCCAGCCCGCAGCTGGGCCGGGGTGGAGACGTAAATGGTGTCGCCATCGCCGAAGTTCAGGGTGCCGCAGTCCAGGGTGCAGATTTCCGGCAGCAGCTCTTCCACGTGGGCCAGGCGGGTCAG
>NZ_JACARZ010000219.1:0-527 GCF_013386315.1 Pseudomonas sp. P7779
GGCGGGTAGTGCCTGGGCTCATCGGGCGTACTTCTGCTTCGAGGATGCCCTTAGCGTAGTTGCTGATAACGGCTTATGTGGCCTGGCTGTGAACGATGCGGTTGCGCCCGGAATGCTTGGCGTCATACAGCGCCCGATCGGCACTCAGCAGCAGCTCTTCCAGCGAGCCACGGCTGCGTTTGTCCCAGGTACTGAGCCCGACGCTGACGGTGACCGACAGCGCGTCGCCGTCCGCCGGTGGCAAGTGCTCCACCGCACTGCGGATATGTTCGGCGATGGTGCTTGCGCCCTCGCCGTCGGTATCCGGCAGGATCACCGCGAACTCTTCACCGCCGTAGCGCGCGGCCAGGTCGGCGGGGCGACGAATATTGCTGCCGATGACCCGGGCCACGTTGCGCAAGGCCTCATCGCCACCCTGGTGACCATGGCGGTCGTTGAAGGCCTTGAAGTGGTCGACATCAATCATCAGCAAGGCCAGTGGCTCGCCTGAGCGTTGCGCGCGCTCCCATTCCAGGCGCAGGCGCTGG
>NZ_JACARZ010000023.1:0-75314 GCF_013386315.1 Pseudomonas sp. P7779
CGGTAAAGTGCCGCTCCCCCCGCAATGCCCGAGGCAGCCCCCATGACCCAGACCTTTGATATTGCCGTGATCGGCGCCACCGGCACCGTTGGCGAAACCCTGGTGCAGATCCTCGAAGAGCAGGACTTCCCGGTAGGCAGCCTGCACCTGTTGGCCAGCAGCGAGTCGGCCGGGCATTCGGTGCCGTTTCGTGGCAAGAACGTGCGGGTGCGGGAAGTCGATGAATTCGATTTCAGCAAAGTCCAACTGGTGTTCTTCGCCGCCGGCCCTGCGGTCACCTTGAGTTTTGCCCCGCGCGCCACCGCTGCGGGCTGCACCCTGATCGACTTGTCCGGCGCCTTGCCGGCCGATCAGGCGCCGCAGGTAGTGCCGGAAGCCAACGCGCAGATCCTCGATGGCCTGAAAAAACCTTATCAGGTCAGCAGCCCAAGCCCGTCGGCCACTGCCCTGGCCGTGGTGCTGGCGCCACTGCGCGGCTTGCTGGACATTCAGCGCGTCAACGTCACCGCCAACCTCGCTGTTTCCGCCCAGGGCCGTGAGGCTGTCAGCGAACTCGCCCGGCAGACCGCCGAGTTGTTGAATGTGCGCCCGCTGGAGCCGAAGTTCTTCGACCGGCAAATGGCCTTTAACCTGCTGGCCCAGGTCGGCAAGCCTGACGCGCAAGGCCACACCGCCCTGGAAAAACGCCTGGTGCACGAATTGCGCGCCGTGCTGGAAATGCCTTTGCTAAAGATTTCCGTCACTTGCGTTCAAGCCCCGGTGTTTTTTGGCGATAGCCTGACTGTGTCACTGCAATTGGGGGCAGCGGTGGATCTCGCTGCCGTCAACCGTGCCCTGGACTCGGCACCGGGTGTCGAGTTGGTGGAAGAGGGCGATTACCCCACGGCTGTGGGCGATGCGGTCGGTCAGGACGTGGTCTACGTGGGCCGGGTTCGTGCCGGTGTTGATGACCCTGCGGAACTAAATATGTGGCTGGCGTCAGATAACGTACGCAAAGGGGCGGCACTGAACGCCGTACAGCTGGCGCAGTTGTTGATAAAAGGCCTTGTGTAAAAGATACTTGGCGGCAATTTGTAGATTGATTCTAGCCAAGCGCTATGCTTGGCCCCAAGCTGGAAAAATTGCGCGTCGGTGACCTATCGGCTCGCCATGCCTAATGGCAGCGGTTACCCACCTTCTCGCCGGCCGGGGAGTGTTCAAAAAGGATGAGGCTATGGTTCAAGTTCGCAAACTGGTGTTAGCAATAGCGGCCGCCTCGGCGCTGTCCTCCGGTATGGCGCAAGCACTGCAGCTTGGGGAGATGACCCTCAAGTCGAAGCTGAACCAGCCGCTGTCGGTGGAAATCGAGTTGCTCGATGTCGGTGGCCTGACCGCCTCCGAGATCACCCCCAGCCTCGCGTCGTCCCAGGCCTTTGTAGATGCGGGCGTCGATCGCCAGGCGTTCCTGAACGACCTGACCTTTACCCCGGTGGTCAATCCCAACGGCCGCAGTGTGGTGCGTGTCACCTCCAGCAAGCCGCTGCCGGATTCCTACGTGCGTTTCCTGCTGCAGGTGCAATGGCCCAACGGTCGCCTGATGCGCGACTACAGCGTGTTGCTGGACCCGGCCAAGTTCGACCAGTCGACCCCGGCCGCCGGTGCACCTGCACCCGCGCCACGCTTGAGTGCGCCTGCGACGACGGCTCCGGCAGTCACCAAGGCCAAGGAACACACCACGACTTCCCGTGACACCTTGTGGGAAATCGCCGCGAAAAACCGCAATGGCGCCTCGGTGCAGCAGACCATGCTGGCCATTCAGGCGCTGAACCCTGACGCCTTTATCGACGGCAACATCAACCGCATGAAAACCGGCCAGGTCCTGCGCCTGCCGGATTCGGGGCAAAGCACCAGCCTGCCGCAGCCCGAGGCGATTGCTGAAGTGACGGCGCAAAACGCGGCGTGGCGCGAGGGCCGCCGTGGCGGCAATCAGCTCGCCGGCAAGGCGCAGCTGGACGCGACCAAGCGTACCCAGGCGGGTAATGCGCCGTCGCAGACCAATACCAAGGACAATTTGAGCCTGGTCTCGGCCGAAGCGGCCAGGAAGGGCGGGAAGGGCGCGGCGGGCGACAGCCGGGCCTTGAACAACAAGCTGGCGGTGACCCAGGAAAGCCTGGATTCGACCCGTCGCGAGAATGAAGAACTGAAAAGCCGCATGGCTGACCTGCAAAGTCAGCTGGACAAGCTGCAGCGGCTGATCGAGCTCAAGAACAACCAGCTGGCCAAGTTGCAGACCCCGGGTGGAGCTGCGGCGCAGCCTGCTGCAACGGCGGCGATGCCGGCCGAGCTGGCTGCACAAGCGGCTGCGCCGGCAGCGGCAGCTCCGGCAGCAACCCCCGCGGCTGCGCCGGTCGAGACCCCGGTCAAGCCGGATGCGGCGCCTGCCAGCACTGAAGGTAAATTCAACGACCTGCTGACCAACCCGATCGTGCTGGGGGTGATCGGCGGCGCAGCGGGTTTGCTGGTGCTGTTGCTTCTGCTGCTGTGGGCCCGTCATCGCAATGCGCGGCTTGAAGAAGAAAAGCACCTGCGCATGGCACGGGCCCTGGCTGAAGAGCCGGAATTTGCGCCGAACATTGATCACGACCTGCCATCTGACAGTTTCGAAGGTCTTGATGTGCCGCCGCCGAACGTCAAGCTGGCTCCAGCTCCAGCTCCAGCTCCAGCTCCAGCTCCAGCTCCAGCTCCGGCGGCGGTGGTTGCCCCGGTGATTGCGCCGGTGGTCGCACCTGTTGCTGTGCAGCGTCCGACCGACGCCCTGGCGCAAGCCCAGTCGCATATCGACCGTGGCCACCTGAACCAGGCTGCGGAAGTGCTGGAAGATGCAATCAAGCAAGAGCCCGCCCGCAGTGACCTGCGTCTCAAGCTGATGGAAGTCCACGGCTTGCAGGGCAACAAGGACGGGTTTGTCACCCAGGAGCGCCAGTTGGTCGCCAATGGCGACAACCATGCCCAGGTCGAACAGCTGAAAAGCCGCTTCCCGGCCATGGCCGTGTTCGCAGCAGGCGTCAGCGCTGCCGTTGCCGCTGCCGCTCTCGACGCCCAATACGTCAAGGACCTGCTCAAGGACGACCCGGCACCGCCTGCACCTGAGCCTGCGCCGGACGCGTTTGACACAGACTTCGACCTCAGCCTGGACGATCTGGAGGCTGCTTCGCCAGCCGTGGTCCGCCCGACGTCGGACGACGACCTGAGCTTTGAATCGGTGCTGCAACAGCAGGCCGAGGCCAAGGCCAGCGCGGAAGACCTCTCGGATTTCGACCTGGACCTGCAACTCGATCCACCCTCGTCGACCCAGTCAGACGACGACTTCCTCTCCGGCCTTGAAGACCAGATGAAGGACCTGCCGCCGGTAGAGCCGCCGACACTGACGCCGGCCGACCTGGACGACCTCGACCTGCCGGAGGATTTCGACCTGTCCCTGGCCGACGAACCCGAGGCGCCCGCAGCGGCCAAGCCGGACGCGTTTGCGTCGGAGCTTGATGATGTCAACGCCGAGCTGGATCGCCTGTCGCAAAGCTTGGAGCATCCGCCAATCGAACCGTCCTTCACCGCCGACGACGCGGCGTTGGGTGGCGATGAGCCGGAATTCGACTTCCTCTCCGGTACCGACGAAGTGGCCACCAAGCTCGACCTGGCGCAGGCCTACATCGACATGGGCGATGCCGACGGTGCGCGGGACATTCTTGGCGAGGTGCTCAAGGAAGGCGATGACGGTCAGAAGGGCGAGGCCAAGGAAATGCTCAGCCGGCTGGCTTGATACGCGCGGTAAATACAACGGCAGCCTTCGGGCTGCCGTTTTGCCATCCAGGCACCAAACCCATGGCGTCCCAGGCGCGCGGCCTTATAATGGCCGCCTTTGCGCAACTCATCAGGCTCTCAGTTCTTGGCAAATATAGATAACGCGGCCGCCGAAATGGCGGCCGCAGGCTTTTTCAGAATCGCCCTGGGCGTGGAATACAAAGGCTCGCGCTATCGTGGCTGGCAACGCCAGGCCTCCGGTGTGCCGACGGTGCAGGAAACCCTGGAGAAGGCCCTGTCGAAAGTCGCCGACTCACCGGTGTCGCTGATGTGTGCCGGACGTACTGACGCCGGCGTGCACGCTTGCGGGCAAGTGGTGCACTTTGACACTCAGGCCGAGCGCTCGATGAAGGCATGGGTGATGGGCGCCAATATCAACTTGCCCCACGACGTCAGCGTCAGTTGGGCCAAGGTGATGCCGGCGGACTTTCACGCGCGCTTCAAGGCCATCGCCCGGCGTTATCGCTATGTGATCTACAACGATCAGATCCGCCCGGCCCATCTCAACGAAGAAATCACCTGGAACCACCGCCCGCTGGACGCCGAGCGCATGGCCGAGGCGGCCCAGCATCTTGTAGGTATCCACGATTTCAGCGCGTTCCGTGCCGGGCAGTGCCAGGCCAAGTCGCCGATCAAGGAAGTCCACCACCTGCGGGTGACGCGCCACGGCAAGATGATCGTGCTGGATATCCGCGCCGGCGCCTTCCTGCACCATATGGTGCGCAATATCGCCGGGGTGCTGATGACCATCGGTACCGGCGAACGCCCGGTGGAATGGGCCAGGGAAGTGCTGGAAAGCCGGATTCGCCGTACCGGCGGCGTCACGGCGCATCCGTTCGGCCTGTACCTGGTGGATGTGGAGTACCGCGACGAGTTCGAATTGCCCCAGCGATTCATCGGGCCACACTTCCTCACAGGTTTCAGCGAACTTGGCGGCTGACGCCCTCAAAAGCATTTGTTACCATCCGGGACTTTCCCGGACACGCCCTGAGGTTTCATCGACATGTCTGCCGTTCGCAGCAAGATTTGCGGGATTACCCGCATAGAAGACGCGTTGGCGGCGGTCGAGGCGGGGGCCGATGCCATCGGTTTCGTGTTTTATGCCAAAAGCCCGCGGGCGGTGAATGTGTTGCAGGCGCGGGCGATCATCGCCGCGTTGCCGCCGTTCGTGACCACCGTGGGGTTGTTCGTCAACGCCAGCCGCTGCGAGCTCAATGAAACCCTCGACGCCGTGCAACTGGACATGCTGCAGTTCCATGGCGATGAGAGTCCGGACGAGTGCGAGAGCTGCCAGCGCCCGTACATCAAGGCGCTGCGGGTCAAGGCCGGGGACGATATTGCTGCGGCATGCGCTGCCTATGGCGGGGCTCGCGGGATTCTTCTCGACACCTACGTCGAAGGCGTTCCCGGTGGTACGGGCGAGGCGTTTGACTGGTCGTTGATTCCCGAAGGGTTGAGCAAGCCGATTATCCTCGCGGGCGGCCTGAATCCGGACAACGTGGCCAGTGCCATCCAGCAGGTTCGGCCGTATGCCGTGGACGTCAGCGGCGGGGTAGAGCAGGGCAAGGGCATCAAGGATCACGCAAGGATTCGCGCATTCATGCAGGCCGTGCGCGACAGCAGCGGGACGATGTGACGGCTGGCAGTCTGCCGCCGTCCATAACTACCACTGTGTAAAACAGCCCGGCGCCGCCTGTGGGAGGCCCGGAAATGAAGTGGCAACTCTGCACGGCAGGTTGTCTGGAAGGCTGAGGGCACAGGCAGGAAATGGCTGGTCGAACGTCTGACCCCGTCCAGTTTGTGTCATCGCCACATATGAATTTAGCTCAAGGGCATACGCGGGGCTGTGTTCAAGCCACCGGTACTGGAGAAAGAAAGCATGAGCAACTGGTTAGTAGACAAACTGATCCCTTCGATCATGCGTTCCGAGGTGAAGAAAAGCTCGGTTCCTGAAGGTCTTTGGCACAAGTGCCCATCCTGCGACGCGGTGCTGTACCGCCCGGAGCTGGAAAAGACCCTGGACGTTTGCCCCAAGTGCAATCACCACATGCGTATCGGCGCCCGCGCCCGCATTGATATTTTCCTCGACGCCGATGGTCGCTCCGAACTGGGCGCTGACCTGGAGCCGGTTGACCGTTTGAAGTTCCGCGACGGCAAGAAGTACAAGGACCGCCTGACCGCGGCCCAGAAGCAGACCGGTGAAAAGGACGCGCTGATTTCCGTCAGCGGCAAGCTGCTGGGCATGCCGGTGGTGGTTTCGGCCTTCGAATTCTCCTTCATGGGCGGCTCGATGGGCGCCATCGTCGGTGAGCGTTTCGTACGTGCCGCCAACTACGCGCTGGAAAACCGTTGCCCGATGATCTGCTTCGCCGCCTCCGGCGGTGCGCGGATGCAGGAAGCACTGATCTCGCTGATGCAAATGGCCAAGACCTCCGCGGTACTGGCGCGTCTGCGCGAAGAAGGTATTCCGTTCATCTCCGTGCTGACCGACCCGGTCTACGGCGGTGTTTCCGCCAGCCTGGCGATGCTGGGTGACGTGATCGTCGGTGAGCCGAAGGCGCTGATCGGCTTTGCCGGCCCGCGTGTTATCGAGCAGACCGTTCGCGAAAAACTGCCGGAAGGTTTCCAGCGCAGCGAGTTCCTGCTGGAGCACGGCGCGATCGACCTGATCATTCCGCGCGGCGAACTGCGTCCGCGCCTGGGTAGCCTGCTGGCGCAAATGATGGGCCTGCCGACACCTGTGTACGTCGCGCCTAAAATCGAGCCGATTGTCGTGCCACCGGTGCCTGCAAACATATGACCCAACGTACCCTGGGCGAATGGCTCGCCTACCTTGAGCAGTT
Organism: Pseudomonas sp. P7779; assembly: GCF_013386315.1. Lineage (NCBI taxonomy): Bacteria > Pseudomonadati > Pseudomonadota > Gammaproteobacteria > Pseudomonadales > Pseudomonadaceae > Pseudomonas > Pseudomonas sp. P7779. Next base: position 6,681 of record NZ_JACARZ010000023.1, read on the forward strand.
GCATCCGTCAGCCATCGACATGGGCCTGGAGCGCTCGCAACAGGTAGCGGCCCGCCTCGGGTTGGGCCGGCCGGCGCCGCGTGTGATCACGGTGACCGGCACCAACGGCAAGGGCTCTACCTGCGCCTTTGTCGCGGCCTTGCTGCAAGCCCAGGGCCTGAAGGTCGGCGTGTACAACTCGCCGCACCTGCTGCGCTACAACGAGCGGGTGCAGCTCAATGGCGTCGAAGCCACTGACGAGCAACTCTGCGAAGCCTTCGCCGCACTTGATGCCGGGCGTGGCGAGATTTCCCTGACCTATTTCGAGATGGGCACCCTGGCGGCGTTCTGGCTGTTCGAGCGTGCGCAGCTGGATGTAGTGGTGCTGGAAGTCGGTCTGGGCGGGCGTCTGGACACGGTCAACGTGGTGGATGCCGACCTGGCGCTGATTACCAGTATTGGCGTCGACCATGCGGACTACCTGGGTAACACCCGTGAGTCCGTGGCCTATGAAAAAGCCGGGATCTTCCGCCAGGGCAAGCCTGCACTGTGCGGCGACCTGGATCCGCCGCATACCTTGCTGGACAAGGTGCGCGAGCTGGATTGCCCGTTCTTCCTGCGTGGGCGTGATTTCAATCTCGAGATTGGCGACCAATTCTGGCAATGGCGCGGGCTTGACGCGCGCGGTCAAACCGTCGAGTTGCGCGACTTGCCACTGCTGAACCTGCCGATGGAAAACGCCGCGCTCGCGCTGCAAGCCTACCTGTTGCTGGATTTGCCCTGGCATGCCGAGCAGATTGCCGCTACGTTGCAGGCTACTCGCGTGGTGGGGCGCCTTGACCGGCGCACGTTCGACTGGGAGGGCAAGCGCCTGAACTTGCTGCTGGACGTGGGGCATAACCCTCACGCCGCTGAATACCTGGCCAGGCGCCTGGCACGCACGCCGCCCGCCGGTCGCCGCCTCGCGGTGTTCGGGTTGTTGTCCGACAAGGACCTGGACGGCGTGGTTGCACCCTTGTTGGGTGACGTCCAGGCCTGGGCGGTTGCACCGCTGGATACGTCCCGCAGTCGTCCTGCCATCGAGTTGCAGGTTGCCTTGCAGAACCTTGGCGCGTCCGTGACGTCCCATGCAAGCGTGACAGCCGCCCTGGAAGCCCAGTGCGCGGTTGCGACGCCTGAGGATGAGATTCTGTTGTTCGGATCATTTTATTGTGTTGCCGAGGCGCTCGAATGGTTGGCCCGGCGCTCCACGGAGGAAGCTGCACATGGCATTACTGGATAGCGCATACAAGCAGCGAATGGTTGGAGCCCTGGTCCTGGTGGCGTTGGCGGTGATTTTCCTGCCGATGCTGTTTTCCCGTCAGGATGAGCAGCGCCAAGTGACCGTTGAAGCGCCAGCTGCGCCCCAGGCGCCTGCGGTGCCTCAGGTTCAGGTTGAGCCGGTGGTGGTTCCCGAGCCGCAAGCGCTGCCGGAAGAAGAGCCGGTGCCGACCGATGACGAAGTGGCTGCACAGCAAGCGCCGTCGATGCCGGTGCAGCCGAGCGTGCCGGTGGTTAAGCCTGCGCCTGCTGCTCCTGCAGTTGCTGCGAAGCCTGCGGCGCCGGCGCCAGCGCCAAAACCTGTGGCCCCGCAACCTGCGGCACCAGGCAAGCCGGACGTGGGCCAGAGCCGTATTGACCCGAATGGCTTGCCGATCAGTTGGTCGATCCAGCTGGCCAGCCTGGCTAACCGCGAAAGTGCTGATGCGTTGCAGAAGAAGCTGCGCACCCAGGGTTACAACGCCTATATCCGCAGCGCCGATGGCAAGAACCGGGTATTCATCGGGCCGCTGATCGAGCGGGCTGAAGCCGATCGCTTGCGGGACCTGTTGGATCGCCAGCAGAACCTCAAGGGTTTTGTGGTTCGCTTCCAGCCCGAAAAAGGCTGAGGCTGCAAGGATTCAAGCTGGGATGCGGTCAATGTGGGAGCGGGCTTGCTCGCGAAGCGGTGTATCAGTCAGCAGATTTATTGGCTGCCCCACCGCCTTCGCGAGCAGGCCCGCTCCCACAAGTGTTTTGGGTGTGCCGCAACAGGCCGGTTTCCCCTATAACTCATTGATTTCAAATGCACTGCCAATCACAGCTTACCGATAGCCCAGCGCTCTGCTAAAATGCGCCGCCTTATCCGTCTGTAGGCTGAACTGTGCCATTTACCTGGGTTGATTGGGCGATCGTTGCAATCGTCGCCATCTCCGCTTTGATCAGTCTGAGCCGCGGCTTCGTCAAAGAAGCATTGTCGCTGCTGACATGGATCATCGCAGGAGTTGTAGCCTGGATGTTCGGCGGTTCATTGTCTGTCTACCTGGCCGGATACATCGAGACACCTTCGGCTCGCGTCATCGCGGGCTGCGCCATCATGTTCATCGCCACGTTGTTGGTGGGGGCAATGGTCAATTATCTTATCGGCGAATTGATACGCGTCACCGGCCTCTCCGGGACCGATCGATTTCTCGGCATGGCCTTCGGCGCCGCGCGTGGCGGCTTGCTGGTGGTCGTGGCGGTCGGGCTGTTGAGCCTGGGGCCGGTACAGCAGGATTCGTGGTGGCAGGAGTCGGTACTCGTGCCAAAATTTCTATTGGTTGCAGATTGGTCCAAAAACCTCATTTTGGGGTGGAGCAGTCAGTGGCTGGCCAGCGGGATCAGCGTACCCGCTGATCTTCCGTTCAAGGAACACCTCTTGCCGGCCAAAACGCCTCAGTAAGTTGTGTTCAGTCAAGATTCATTAAGTAGGGGTTGCGTCGCATGTGTGGCATCGTCGGTATCGTCGGTAAGTCGAACGTGAATCAGGCGCTGTATGACGCGCTAACCGTCCTCCAGCACCGCGGCCAGGATGCTGCCGGTATTGTGACCAGCCACGACGGCCGGTTATTCCTGCGCAAGGACAATGGTCTGGTGCGTGACGTGTTCCATCAGCGCCACATGCAGCGCCTGGTCGGGCACATGGGCATTGGCCACGTGCGCTACCCGACAGCGGGCAGCTCGACCTCGGCCGAAGCCCAGCCGTTCTACGTCAACTCGCCCTATGGCATCACCCTGGCGCACAACGGCAACCTGACCAACGTTGAACAACTGGCCAAGGAGATTTACGAATCTGACCTGCGCCACGTCAACACCAACTCGGACTCCGAAGTACTGCTGAACGTGTTCGCCCACGAGCTGGCCCAGCGCGGCAAGCTGCAGCCGACCGAAGAAGACGTGTTCGCTGCCGTGACTGACGTGCACAACCGCTGCGTCGGTGGCTATGCGGTAGTGGCGATGGTGACCGGCTACGGTATCGTCGGTTTCCGCGACCCCCACGGCATCCGCCCGATCGTGTTCGGCCAGCGTCATACCGACGAAGGCGTCGAGTACATGATCGCTTCCGAAAGCGTGTCCCTGGACGTGCTGGGCTTTACCCTGATTCGCGACCTGGCGCCGGGCGAAGCGGTCTACATCACGGAAGACGGCAAGCTGCACACCCGTCAGTGCGCACTGAACCCGAAACTTACCCCGTGCATCTTCGAACACGTCTACCTGGCGCGTCCGGATTCGATCATCGACGGTGTTTCGGTGTACAAGGCGCGCCTGCGCATGGGCGAGAAGCTGGCGGACAAGATCCTGCGCGAGCGCCCGGATCACGACATCGACGTGGTTATCCCGATCCCGGACACCAGCCGCACCGCTGCGCTGGAGTTGGCGAACCACCTGGGCGTGAAATTCCGCGAAGGCTTCGTCAAGAACCGTTACATCGGCCGTACCTTCATCATGCCTGGCCAGGCTGCGCGCAAGAAGTCGGTGCGCCAGAAGCTCAACGCGATCGAGCTGGAGTTCCGCGGCAAGAACGTGATGCTGGTGGATGACTCCATCGTACGCGGCACCACCTGCAAGCAGATCATCCAGATGGCCCGCGAAGCCGGTGCGAAGAACGTTTACTTCTGTTCCGCCGCGCCTGCCGTGCGTTACCCGAACGTGTACGGCATCGACATGCCGAGCGCCCACGAACTGATCGCCCACAACCGTTCGACCCAGGACGTTGCGGACCTGATCGGCGCCGACTGGCTGATCTACCAGGACCTGCCGGACCTGATCGAAGCCGTCGGTGGTGGCAAGATCAAGATCGAGGAGTTCGATTGCGCGGTGTTCGACGGCAAGTACGTCACCGGCGATGTCGACGAGGCCTACCTGAACAAGATCGAGCAGGCCCGTAACGATTCCTCGAAGATCAAGACCCAGGCGGTCAGCGCGATCATCGACCTGTACAACAACTGAGTAGACACCGGCCCTGAGGGGCCGGTTTTGTATCTTTGATAAAGCATTCGAGTTGAGGAGTAGAGCATGAGTCAGGAATGGGATGCCGGTCGCTTGGACAGCGACCTCGATGGCGTAGCTTTCGATACCCTGGCTGTGCGCGCCGGCCAGCACCGCACCCCGGAAGGTGAGCACGGTGACCCGATGTTCTTTACCTCCAGCTATGTGTTCCGCACTGCGGCCGACGCCGCTGCGCGTTTTGCCGGTGAAGTACCGGGCAACGTTTATTCGCGTTACACCAACCCGACCGTGCGCGCGTTCGAAGAGCGTATCGCCGCGCTGGAAGGCGCCGAGCAGGCTGTCGCCACTGCCACGGGCATGGCTGCGATTCTCGCGGTAGTCATGAGCCTGTGCAGCGCCGGCGACCACGTCCTGGTATCGCGCAGCGTGTTTGGTTCGACCATCAGCCTGTTCGAAAAGTACTTCAAGCGTTTTGGTATTGAAGTCGACTACGTGCCGCTGGCGGACCTGTCCGGCTGGGACGCGGCCATCAAGGCCAACACCAAATTGCTGTTCGTCGAGTCGCCGTCCAATCCGTTGGCCGAGCTGGTGGACATTGCCGCATTGTCCGAAGTGGCCCACGCCAAGGGCGCGATGCTGATCGTCGACAACTGCTTCTGCACCCCTGCATTGCAGCAGCCGCTGAAGCTGGGCGCAGACATCGTTGTGCACTCGGCCACCAAGTTCATCGACGGCCAGGGCCGTTGCATGGGGGGTGTGGTTGCCGGCCGCAGCGAGCAGATGAAGGAAGTGGTGGGCTTCTTGCGCACCGCCGGCCCGACCCTGAGTCCGTTCAACGCCTGGATCTTCCTTAAAGGCCTGGAGACCCTGAGCCTGCGGATGAAGGCCCATTGTGCCAACGCCCAGGCCCTGGCCGAGTGGCTGGAGCAGCAGGACGGCATCGAGAAAGTCCACTACGCCGGCCTCAAGAGCCACCCGCAACACGAGTTGGCCCAGCGCCAGCAACGTGGTTTCGGCGCCGTGGTGAGTTTCGAGGTCAAGGGCGGCAAAGAGGGCGCCTGGCGCTTTATCGATGCGACTCGCCTGATCTCCATCACCGCCAACCTGGGTGACAGCAAGACCACTATCACTCACCCAAGCACCACCTCTCACGGTCGCCTGGCGCCGCAGGAGCGTGAAGCTGCCGGGATTCGTGACAGCCTGATCCGCATTGCCGTGGGCCTGGAAGACGTCGCTGACCTGCAGGCCGACCTGGCCCGTGGGTTGGCTGCCCTGTGATCGAGTGGTCCATGGAGGCGGCGAGCGCCAGTAACGGGCGGGTCGCGCTGGTGACCGGCGCGGCGCGGGGCATCGGCCTGGGGATTGCCGCCTGGTTGATCAGCGAAGGCTGGCAGGTGGTATTGACGGACCTGGACCGTGAGCGCGGTTCCAAGGTGTCCAAGGTGCTCGGCGACAACGCCTGGTTTATTACCATGGACGTGGCCGATGAGCGGCAGGTTGCCCAGGGCGTGGCCGAGGTACTTGGCCAGTTCGGGCGCCTGGATGCGCTGGTGTGCAATGCCGCTGTGGCCGACCCGCGCAACATCACCCTGGAAAGTCTCGACCTGGCTTACTGGAATCGTGTACTGGCGGTGAACCTCAGTGGTCCCATGTTGCTGGCCAAGCACTGTGCGCCCTACCTGCGGGCCCACGGCGGCGCCATCGTCAACCTGGCGTCGACCCGGGCACGCCAGTCGGAACCGGACACCGAAGCCTATGCGGCGAGCAAGGGCGGTTTGCTGGCCCTGACCCACGCGTTGGCTATCAGCCTCGGGCCGGAAGTACGGGTCAATGCCGTCAGCCCGGGCTGGATCGATGCCCGTGACCCGGCTGCACGCCGTGCCGAGCCGCTGACGGATGCGGATCACGCCCAGCACCCGGCGGGCAGGGTAGGCACTGTGGAAGACGTAGCGGCGATGGTGGCGTGGTTGCTGTCGCGCAATGCCGGGTTTGTCACCGGGCAAGAGTTCGTCGTCGACGGCGGCATGAGCAAGAAGATGATTTACACCGAGTAGGGCGGGTCGCGGTCCTGAAGCCATTTTGTCTTTTTCAGAAAAACTTCAAGCAGGCTATTGACTTAGGTCCGCTACCTGCGTAAATTTCGCGGCCTCAACGAAGCAAAGGGTGATTAGCTCAGCTGGGAGAGCATCTGCCTTACAAGCAGAGGGTCGGCGGTTCGATCCCGTCATCACCCACCACTTCTTGAGAGTTTTGCCCTAGGGCAAGACGCAACGTTAAAGGTTGCACCGACGCGCAGCGGTAGTTCAGTCGGTTAGAATACCGGCCTGTCACGCCGGGGGTCGCGGGTTCGAGTCCCGTCCGCTGCGCCATATTTTCCAGGTCTGATGTTTCAGATTTGAGATTGAACAGCCAAGGCTGGTCAGTCAGATGTTTGAAGGCGGTTGAAGGTGACACTTCAGCAGTCTGAGCGATACGCAGCGGTAGTTCAGTCGGTTAGAATACCGGCCTGTCACGCCGGGGGTCGCGGGTTCGAGTCCCGTCCGCTGCGCCATATCTGTTCCAGGGCCCACTGAACGCCCTGAGACGCCAAAGCAAGCCGCTGGCTTGGTTGGATCGATAGCAAAGACCCTGGTCGAAAGACCGGGGTTTTTTGTGTCTGCGATTTGGTGCCGGCGCGGCAAGTACAGGGGCCGGCAAGCCAGCCCCGTGGTCCGGGGTCAGAATCCCAGCTTGTCCCGCAACCCGTAATACCAGGCCCCCAGCGCCGCAAACGGCGTGCGCAACAGTTGTCCGCCGGGGAAGGGGTAGTGCGGCAGGCCGGCAAACGCATCAAAACGTTCTGCCTGGCCCCTCAGCGCTTCCGCCAGTACCTTGCCCGCCAAGTGGGTATACGTCACGCCATGGCCGCTACAGCCCTGGGAGTAGTAGATGTTATCCCCCAGGCGACCGACCTGCGGCAGGCGCGACAAGGTCAGCAGGAAATTGCCGGTCCAGGCGTAGTCGATCTTCACGTCCTTGAGCTGCGGGAAGGCCTTGAGCATCTTCGGCCGGATGATCGCCTCGATATTCGCCGGGTCACGCGCGCCGTACACCACGCCACCGCCGAAGATCAGGCGCTTGTCGCTCGTCAGGCGGTAGTAGTCCAGCAGGTAATTGCAGTCCTCGACGCAGTAATCCTGCGGCAGCAGCGTCTTCGCCAGTTCATCGCCCAGTGGTGCGGTGGTAATCACCTGCGTACCACACGGCATCGACTTGGCCGCCAGTTCCGGAACCAGGTTCCCCAGATAGGCGTTGCCCGCGACAATAATGAACTTGGCCCTGACCTTGCCGTGCGCCGTATGCACCACCGGATTGGCGCCGCGCTCGATGCGAGTCGCCGCCGACTGCTCATAAATGGTGCCGCCCAGGGACTCCACGGCTGCCGCTTCGCCCAGCGCCAGGTTCAGCGGGTGAATGTGCCCGCCGCTCATGTCGAGCAGGCCGCCCACATAGTTGTCACAGGCGACCACCTCGCGAATGCGCCGCTCGTCCAGCAACTCCAGCTGGGTGTGGCCGTAGCGCTCCCACAGGCGCTTCTGCGACTCCAGGTGGCCCATGTGCTTGCTGTTCAGTGCCGCGAACACACCGCCGTCCTTCAGATCGCACTGGATCTGATACTTGGCCACCCGCTCCCGAATGATCCTGCCGCCTTCAAATGCCATGTCGCCGAGTAATTTCGCCTGCTGGGTGCCGACACTGCGCTCGATCACATCGATATCACGGCTGTAGCTGTTGACGATCTGCCCACCATTACGGCCCGACGCGCCAAAGCCTACCTTGGCAGCTTCCAGCACTGTCACGCTAAAGCCGTTTTCCAGCAGGAACAGCGCACTGGACAGGCCGGTATAACCGGCGCCAATCACGCACACATCGGTTTCGACTTCACCTTGCAGCTCTGGGCGAGGAGGTACCGCATTCGCAGACGCGGCGTAATACGACTGGGGGTAGGGGGTGTTCGCCATCCTGGAACCTCTGTTTTATATTTTTTACGAGTGCGCCGATCCTACCTGACTTGAAAATCCGCTGCCAGCCGCCGGAAAATACCGTTGTGCTGGCCACAAATAAAAAATTCGCATATTCATAGGCTTAGCTGCAAAAAAGGTGTTGACACCCCTCGGGAATTCCGTAGAATGCCGCCTCACAGCAGGCACGTAGCTCAGTTGGTTAGAGCACCACCTTGACATGGTGGGGGTCGTTGGTTCGAGTCCAATCGCGCCTACCAAACAAAATCCGCTCTGCTGGGCGGTCTAGAAGGGCTCACCGAAAGGTGGGCCCTTTTTTGTTGCCTGTGTTTCGTCCTGAATGAGGTCTACACCTTCTGATCTATTTCCAGGAGGGCGTAATGGAGGCAGGAAAAAGGCGTAGTCATCGAGACTACACGCTGACCTTTAAATTGTCGGTCGTCGACCAAGTCGAAACGGCGAGCTGGGCTGTAAATAGGCTCAAGAGCGCTACCGGATTCAAGGCAAAACCACCGTTCTGACGCGGTTACGCAAGCGTGGTCGGCAAGAGTGTAGCCCCGGCACATAGATTGGCTCGCCGGGATGGGGTCTGTGCCCGACAGAAACCGACCACTAACGCCATGGCAACGCATCAAAGATGCTTGAAGAACAGTTGGCGTTTTCCAATCAGAAAGCGCAGTTTTTCGAGGCGGTCGTGGATGTCTTGAAAAACGCCTACGGTCTCTCTGTCGTAAAAAAGCGTCCCGGCAATTCCTCGCGCATAAACCAATCCAGAACCTGAGCATCAGCAGGGCTTGCCAGTGCTTGGGGATAAGCCGACAGGCTTACTGCAAACGCAATCGCACCGATGCAACTCGTCTGGTTCTGGATCAGAAAGTTGCCGACTTCGTTCAACAAAAAAGTCAGCGTCGGCCGCGTTTGGGTACCCGAAAGCTGCACCACTTGCTGCGTTGCCAGCCTCAACTTGAACTGCAAGTGGGGCGAGATCGGCTGTTTTCGATCCTGCACCGAAGGCGTTTACTGGTGGTCCGCAAGCGGGCGTAGCACAAGACGACCGACAGTCATCATCGCTTTCTGCGCCATCCGCACCTACTTAAACCGGGTCCTGATCAGGTTGTTCCAATCGGTCCGGAAAAAATCCGGGTAGCTGACATCACCTAACTGCCCGTTCAGAAAGGTGTGGCCTATCTGAGACTTGTGACGGATGCTTTTTCGCGAAAGGTCGTGGTTACCAGGTCCATGAAAGTCTGCACACCGAGTCGGTAGTGCAGGTTACGTCGAGCCGTGAATCAGGCTCAAACCGCGCAGCCACTGGTTCATCACTCGGACAGAGCCGGCCAGTATCGCTTGGGAATGTACCAGGAACAGCACGCGAAACACGGCATCCGGTGTTCCATGACGGGCGGCTATGACTGACTGCTACCAAAATGCTTTGGCAGAGCGGGTCAACGGGATCTTGAGGGCGGCGCTTCTGCCTGAGCGACCACAGGATTTCATGCAGTCCGTAGAGCCAAACGTTACTCAGCTCATGCTCAACGAATTATCGCCATCACCCACGAATGGGGGAGCGTCGTGATCGCGCTGCGGGCTTGTCATGCGTACGCCAGAGAAATCTCGAAACAAAAATATGGCTGCTTTGCTTTGATTTTGTGCTGTATGTATGTACAGTATATCCAGTGGTTAAGGATAGCCACTAATCAGGAGAAGTAATGTCTATGTACTACGCGACACCATATGTATTCACGCCAAGCGCCACGCTCGACAATGGGCCTCAGCTCAGATCAATTATTCAAGCCGGATATCGCTGGATTCAAATTAACCGCGACGTATGCCCGATCAAGACTACCGTGCCCTTGAATAAGGCCGACCTAACCCCGGTTCACGGTCTGGTCATTGAGCCCGCACCAGGCATCGAGAAGGTGCTTATTGACTCAAGCGGAATTGGTCGAAATCCGGAAGTACCTACCGATCCGAGCTATGCAGCGTTTGATTATCAAGGGAAGGTCCGGCCTGCAAGTTTTTTAACGCGGGAAGCTTTTCTGAATCAGAATGAAATTTTTGTCGATGATCCGACAAAATATGTAGCTGGGGACTGGATTGTAATTTCCGATGCTTCAACAGACTTCCATAAGCAGCCGCTTCCACTTGATGGTCCTATGGAAGTTCGGCAGGTTATTCGAGTATTCAGCGGGTCGCTGGTGATCAACAATGTTCTCAAAAAAGGACATCCGGATGGAGCCATTGTTGCTACGTGCGTGCCGATTCGTAACGTTATAATTCGAGGCCTGGAGTTCACTGGGAACTCTGCTGTCGGAGTTCATATTCACTACGGCCAGCATTGCACTATTCAAGATATTACCTCTGTTAACTGGACTGGGCGGTCGCTTGTTCTCATTGATAACGGCGGTAGCAATAACTCAGTCATTGATTGCTACTGTACCGGGACAGAGGCTGGTGGTGGGCCAACACAAAATGCCTGGGGTGTAGTCATGGAAGGTCAGGATTCATCCCGGATGGTGAATAGCGGCGGTGAATTTTGCGGTAATGGCAGTGCAATGAATTACTGTATTGATAGCGTAGCTGTCGATGCAAGAGCACGCAGGAATAATGTAAATGTCGGCGTATATACCCACTCTATCCGAAGTGGTTATATCCGGCCGAGAACGGAACGTCCTCTAATTCTTGACACATACGAGAGTCCAGAGAACGTTGATTGCTTTATCTTTAGCAAGCGGGGTTTATCATAAGCTCTAGCTGTGTTATGAGTTTGTTCGCCTCTCAATGCTTCAATGTCATTTAAGAGGTAGTGCGAAGAAGGCCGAGTCTTGGCCTTCTTCTCTCAAAAAATAACCCCTGAATGGCTTTCTCTTTCCCCCGACCCGAAGGCTGCCTAAGACTGGCAGTCATAACGTTTCGCGAGGCCCTCTAAAAAGACTATACGTTCGCATAGTACCGCTTATGCTTTTATTTTAATTTAACGGATGGAGTGCAGCGTGAGGTTGGGCAGGCATTGTTGAATTATTTTTGGAGCTTAAGTCGAATGCGCGTCGCCAGTAGAAACCCAGTATCAGCAGAAATATAGGGCCTGTAGATGGGGAAGACAGACCATCTTGAAATACATTGAATACAGTAAAGAATGGTATGACCATTGCCATCATTGCAATGTAAAATCTCTTTTGAAATTCATCGCTTTGAGGGATTTTGAAGAAAGGTTTTACGATGCTCCACAGGAATATCAGATAGAACAATCCAGCAAGACCTCCCATTTTCCAAATGGCACCTAAATATTGATTGTGTGGCGTATAACCTGATGTGCTCACATCGTTATCGAAGTAGCCAAGCTCAGAGTTAAAAAGCCCATAGCCACCAAAGCCAGTACCAAATATCGGGCTGCTTATTAAGTCATCAATAATTATCATGTACAGGCCTAATCTTCCTGATGAAACCCCATCCCAATTTCCAGAGTAGATGTTGTCTGTCATCAAAAGTATTTTGGCGAATAATTCAATAAAGTAGTCTGAAAAAATCGCTATTATGGTTGCAGATGTAACGATGGCAAGCGTGATGTATAGAGCAGCTCTAAATATCCTGCCGACTGTCATTTTTCCCGCGAAGAAGCAACATAAGCAACTAACGATTAAACCAAATGCAGCTTGTCTAGATCCACTGCCTAGGACGAGTATTAAGCTGCACAACATTCCAGTGTACGAAATAATCCGTATGCTTTTTTTGGGTTTCATGATTACGCCTAGCGCTAGACAAATCATGAATGCCGTCGAAAAAAATACAGCTATTCCATTTATCCCATTGCTACCATGAAATTTCATACCGAAAAATGTAGGGTCGAAGACGGCACCGTAAATGACTTCGCCTGGGATACGCTCAAATTCAGTAAATATAGTAACGTGGCCCTTCATGAAAATCGCGTCAACCGTTGCTGCAAGCGCGGTTGCCGTGAGTAGATAAATCAATGTCTTGTTGAACCTGTCAGGGTGAATGCTTGACTCTCCAATGTTTCTACCCAGCAAATAGACCAGGTATGGCTTGAAGAAAAACGCTATGGAGAAAATAGATCTGGCGATGTTTCCCGGCTGGATAGATAATTGTATGTATATTAGTGAGATGAAAGAGAAAATTATGCTGAGTAGCAGCCACTTATTTATCTTGTGGTGAATGATTAGTATGTAAGGGAGGATAAGTAGGCATAGCAAGTCAGATGGGGCAATTTCAACGCCGAGAGCAGGCACGAATATTCTTAGTGGAATGCACAGTAAAACAGCTGATAAAAATAAAAGCATGTTCGACTATCCCTGTAGTAACAAAACTTAAAAAAGCACACTTCATGCATTATTTATTGTCTTGAGCGCCTTTTGAGGCAGCGTCATGCCGCTCATCTGCGCGCCAGAATAGTCAACTTGTCATGGCAAGCTTGCCGAAAGCGCGAAACGTGTTCGAAAATTGATAAGTGGCATGATGGTTCCTTTGTATCGCGGTAATCGAAGATCCGTTCGAATTGCTGAAATTGTAGACGTGTTTCGGTGTAGTGAGAGGATTTCGAGTTGCTCGGTTCGGCAGGACACTGTGAATGGTTGATTACTGTAGGAATAGACAACGCTAAGTTAATGATTCTTATAAGGTTAAACGGGAAATTCGTAGCCTTTCAAAGGGCGAATTTTCCCCTATGGATCAATCGGTTGCAGATTTCTCGGGATCACCTTCAAATGGTGGGGGGCGCTGGCTCGAGTCCTATCGCGCCGACCAAACAGAATCCGCTTTGCTGGGCGGTCTGGAAGGGCTCACCGAAAGGTGCGCCCTTTTTGTTGCGATTTGCGAAGCCTTTGCAACCTACCTCCTCAAAATGACAATTCGGCGTCCCTTCCTGGCTTGTCGATTTATCCCGTTGTGCTTCTTTCGAGCATGCTTCGGCATCTTCTTTTCCCGTCTCCCATGAGCCTCCATGAACGCCACAACGTAGATCACGCGCCCGATACGCGTGATGCGTATGTCGGCGTCGGTGGGCAATAGCTAGAGGGTGCTGCTTTCGTAGAATTTTTAGCTGTATGCATGTACAGTTGTTTCGCCAAAAAATGGCCATGGGAAATCAGGAGAAGTCATATGTCAATTTACAGCGATACCCCTTATGTTTTTACGCCGGATCCCTCTGCGGATAACGGCCCTCAACTCCAGTCGGTGATGAAGGCCGGATACCGCTGGATTCAAATCAATGGCACTGACTGCCCAATCGGGACAACAGTCCTGCTAAACCGTGATGACAATTGGCCCTACAGTGGGCAGATCATCGAGCCAGCACCAGGGATCGATAAGGTCACTATCGACGTTTCAGGGATCGGTCGTAACCCGCTGGACCCAACAGATCCGAGTTATGCCGCCATCGACTACCAGGGTAATGTTCGCCCGGGCAGTTATCTGACCGCGCCGGCCTACGTCAATACGACCGAAATCTCCGTGGCTGATACCACTCCGTACACAAACGGTTCCTGGATCGTCATCTCGGATGCTTCAACCGATTTTGCAACCTACCCGATGCCACTCGACGGCCCGCTGGAGGTTCGCCAGGTTATTTATGTGCTGGCTAACTCATTGATTGTTAATCGCGTAATCAAACGTGATCATCCCCAGGGCGCAATCGTGGCTTTATGTGACCCGATTAAAAACGTGTACATCCGCAACCTTGAATTCACCGGGGACGCTGCGGTAGGGCTGCATCTGCACTACGCACAACACTGTGTGATCGAGAACATCACGTCGGTCGACTGGACTGGGCGCTGCATGCTGCTGCTGGACAACGGTGGTGAGTACAACACCATTCTTGATAGTTATTGCACGGCTACAGAGCCAGGTGTCGATCCTGAACAGACCGCCTGGGGTGTCGTCATCGAGGGGCAGGACTCTACCCGCGTGATTAATTCAGGTGGTGAAAATTGCGGCTTGGGGATGGGGATGAATTACAGCATTGATTGTGTGTCGATTAACGCAAGGGCTCGCCTCAATACAGTAAACGTTGGGGTCTATACCGCATCCATTCGTACGGGGTTCCTTCGACCTGCGACCGAATCCCCTCTGATCCTGGATAACGTCATCACTTCAGACTGCGTTGATTGCTATATGGTTGAACCCATACCTTTTTCCGGATAATCATGGAAAAAAAGGCCCGCATTGAGCGGGCTTTTTTATTGGGAATATTTATTCCCAGGGTATAGGTTCGCGGCCAGCGCCGTTGCGACGCCCAGCAACAGAGCGGCCGCAATTGTCCCTTGGTAATCATTGGCCAACACAGAAGCACGGCCAGGTAGGGCAGATTCGAATGGGCGCTGAGTCGGCAGGATGCCGCGGAACCTGTAAAGCGCCCGTCCAGACGCAGTTCTGCAGCCATTGTCATGCACTCGATTTTCTCGTCGTGCCCCTTCAGATTGCGCTTCGCAAGTCTTTCGCCTGAACGTCTTGGGGATTCCGTTCGGCAACGTTAGGACTTTTCCGAGGTTAAAGATGGCGTCGTACTACTACTCTTCCTGTGTTGTTCCGAAGGATCGATAGGCCTGCCCCGATTCGTCATAAATAACTACAGAGAGCTGCCCCATGCTTCAACTCGACTTCTATTCAACGCTGGTCGCCGCCTCCCTGGTGCTTTTACTCGGGCGCGGGCTGGTCGCTCGAGTCGGTTTCCTGCGCACTTACAATATTCCGGAGCCGGTGGCCGGCGGTTTAGTGGTGGCGGTGCTGCTCCTGGTCCTGCGTATGCTCGCTGGCATTGAGGTCCGGTTTGATTCGTCGCTGCAGACGCCACTGATGTTGGCTTTCTTTGCCACCATTGGTTTGAATGCGGATTTCGCCAGCCTGAAGAAAGGCGGGCGGGTGCTGGGGATTTTCCTGCTGGTGGTGACGGCGCTCCTAGTGGTCCAGAACGCGATGGGGATTGCGCTGGCCAAGGCGCTGGGGCTCGATCCGTTGATGGGGTTGTTGGCGGGCTCCATTACGCTGTCGGGTGGGCACGGGACCGGCGCGGCCTGGGGCGCGGTGTTCAGCGAGAAGTATGGCGTGGCGTCGGCGTCCGAACTGGCCATTGCTTCCGCGACCTTTGGCCTGGTGCTCGGCGGCCTGATTGGCGGCCCGGTCGCTCGCCTGCTGATCAAGCGCGTCCAGACGCCCGCCCTGGCGCCGGTACAACCGCGAGGGCCAAAAGGATTCGAGCAGCCGAATCAAGAGCGCATGATCACCTCCTTCTCGTTTATCGAGACCCTGGCGCTGCTCGCCATCAGCCTGCAAGTGGGCACGTTCCTCAGCGGTTTTATCCAGGGCACGGCCTTTGAGCTGCCGACGTTTGTGTGTGTCTTGTTTGTCGGTGTGGTGTTGCGTAATGGCCTGTCGGCGCTGGGCTGGCACCAGGTATTCGAGCGCGAAGTCTCAGTGCTAGGGAATGTCAGCCTGTCGTTGTTCCTGGCAATTGCATTGATGTCGCTCAAGCTCTGGGACCTCGCCACGCTGGCCCTGCCGATTTTCATCCTGCTGGCTGCGCAGGCGTTGATGATGGCGCTGTTTGCGATTTTCGTGACGTTCCGGGTGATGGGGAGCAACTATGACGCGGCGGTCCTGGCGGCGGGGCACTGCGGTTTCGGGCTCGGTGCCACGCCAACTGCCATTGCGAACATGCAGGCGGTGACCCAGCGTTTCGGGCCATCGCAGATTGCATTTCTGGTGGTGCCGATGGTGGGCGCCTTTTTCATCGATATCACCAATGCGATCGTGATCAAGTTGTACCTGGCGCTGCCGTTCCTGGGCGTCGCGGGATAAACGCGGTTTACCGGATTTGCCGTTTAATGACTCGCCAGGTCCTGCTTGCCCAGGACCTCGTCAATCACCCCAAGCTGCCAGGTGAAATACGGATTGAACGTCAACCGCGCGTGCATCTTGCCCGGCTCACGGTAGCCCCAGTCCGAATACCACACGTCGGCCCCCTGTTCGCAGGCGCGGGTTGCGTCGTCCGTCTGGCCGTTCCAGCAAAACCGCAGGCTGCCCTGTTCGCCATACAGAGCGTTGTCGGGTGAGAACAGCAACCCCATGTGGGAGAACTGGCTGATCCTTAACTCCGGCAGGTAGTCGGTACGCGCTTTTACACGGCGGGTATCCCAGGCGCTCTCTGGCAATGTGCCGTACCAGGCGAGGCGGCTATGGGGGTTGCTGAAGCGTTGCTGGAAGGTCTCCAGCACGTAGTGCGTATCGAGTACTGAGTCGTGGGCTGCGACGGCAATGAATACCGGCTTGTCATAGGGGCGCCGCTCCAGGTCCTGGCGGGCTAGCCGGCTGCTGCGGTAGAACTGGGCAAAACCGTTGGTGGGCACTGTCATGTAGCGCACCAGGCTCTGTTGTGGCCGGCTGGCGTCTGGCGCCAGCAGCCAGGGGCGCGCCCAACTGATCAGGGGTGTCAGCCAGTCGTAGGTCATGCTGGACTGGAACGCGGGAGAGAACAGCAGCAGCCCCGCGACGTCGTCGTGTTTGTAGGCGTAGTCGAGTACCAGGTTGGCGCCGGTGGAAAAGCCGCCGAGGTAGATTTCTCCCACCTCTGCGCGAAGGATCGCAGCCTGTTCGTCCACCACCCGGCGCCAGTCTTCCATGCGCACCTGCAGCATGTCGGCCGGTTGCGTGCCGTGGCCGGGCAGCAGCACGGTCCTGACCAGGAAGCCGCGGGCGGCCAGTGCGCTGCCGATATCGTGGAAAGACCAGGGTGAGTCGCCCAGGCCATGCACCAGAATGATCCCGCGCTTGGGGGCACCCGCCGGGCGCCATTCCTGCGGGGCGTTCCAGTTGAGTTCGGCATCCTTGTCGGTGCCCTGGAAATCACGATGGTCCCGCAGCCATTGCAAGGTAGCGGCGCGATACGCTTCGAATGATTTCTGGCCAAGCGGCATGCCCGGTTCTGCGAGGGCTGTCGTGCAGAGCAATAGGGCGAGCATGCCGCATGCAACGCTTCGGAGCGTTCTGCGCATCGATGGACGGGGCTGCATACAGGTGTGGTTGTTCAAGGCAGGTTCTCAACGGAGCGTAACCGTAAGGTCATGCACGATAATGACCTGCCTTGTATCGCCGAAAGTGCGAAACAGTAGCAAGACGTTTCCGATGATCTCAGAAACGATCCAGCCGGTAGGGCTCAAGCGCCGGCAGCCCGTTGGACGCGGCCGCAGGCGATGCCAGCCGTGCAATCAACTCCGCCGTCACCGCAGCCTGCGTCAGGCCCAGATGCTGATGCCCAAAGGCAAGCAGCACCTTGCCCTTGCACACCTTGTCGATAATCGGCAGCGAGTCCGGCAGGGAAGGGCGAAACCCCATCCACGGCGTCGCGTCCTCGGCACTCAAGTCACGACGAAACAGCCCCTGGCTCAGCCGATGCAACTGCCACGCGCGTTCCATGTTCGGTGGGCGATCAAGGCCGGCGAACTCCACGGTACCTGCCAGCCGCAATCCGCCGTCCATGGGCGTCATGATGAACTTTCGCTCCAATGACGTGACCGCAAACGGCAACCGTCCATGCTCATGGGGCAACATCAGGTGATAGCCGCGCTCTGTATCCAGCGGGACCTTTTTGCCAGTCAGTGCGCCGGTCAGGCTGGCTGAGTGCGCACCGCATGCGATCAACACCTGGCGCGCGGCCACGGTGCCTTGGTCGGTCCGCAATGAAACACCGTGCTCGTCCAGCTTCCCGCCCACGACCTGGCGCTTGAGAAATTGCACCCCGCTGGCTTTGGCCGCTTCCATCAGCTCGCAAACCACCCCATAGGGATCGAGAAAATGCCCGGTGCGAGGAAAGAACAACCCGCCCTGAATCCCTTTGCTGAGTTGTGGCGCCGCGTCCTGCACCCCGCTGGCGTGCCAGTGGTCCACCGGCACTTCCTGCTGACTCATGCGTGCCTGCAATGCATCAATGGCCTGTCGCGACTCGGCGCGCTCGAAGACCAGCAACGAGCCGTCTTCGCGCATCAGGTGCGGGCGCTCGATGCTGCCCAGCAGCCGGTGCCAGGCGCCCAGGCTGCCTTCATTGAGCGCGCGGATCCCGGCGACGGTGCGCTGGAAGGGCGCCGGGCGCAGGTTCAGCAGCAGCCGGGTAAACCACGGCAGTGCACGCGGCAGGTATTTCCAGTCCAGGCGCAGCGGGCCCATCGGGTCCATGAGCATGGCGGGCAAACGCGTCAGGATCGACGCATCCGCGATGGGGAACACTTGCTCGGTCGCCAGGTGGCCGGCATTGCCGAACGAGGCGCCGTGGCCGGGTTCCTGCTGATCGATGATGACCACCCGCCGGCCCTGACGCGCCAGTTGCAGCGCGCAGGCGACGCCGATGATGCCGGCGCCCACTACGGCGACGTCTGGCATGACGTTATCGGACATGTTCTAGGCTTCCCTCTGACCGTCGAGCAAGCGCCGCAGCAGCAATGGGTTGCCGTGTTGCAGGGCCGTCGGCAGCAAGCTATCCGGGAAATCCTGGTAGCACACCGGCCGCAGGAATCGCAGGATCGCGGCGGTGCCCACCGAGGTGGTGCGTGAGTCCGAGGTGGCCGGGAATGGTCCTCCGTGCACCATCGCATCACACACTTCAACGCCGGTCGGCCAGCCGTTGACCAGCAGGCGGCCGGCCTTGCGTTCCAGGGTCGGCAGCAGCGCGCGGGCAGTTGCCAGGTCGTCGTCATCCAGATGCAGGGTTGCGGTCAGTTGGCCCTCCAGGTGTTCGCTGACCTGGCGGACCTCATCGACGTTGGCACATTGCACGATCAATGACGTGGCGCCGAATATCTCGGCTTGCAGGCTGTGATTGGCGAGAAAGTCCCGGGCCTGGGTCACGAACAAATGGGCCTGGCCCTGGTTCGGCCCTTCTGCCGGCAGACCGGTACCTGCGAGCTGAGCATGCCGGGTCAGGGCGCTGACGCCGTCTTCGTAAGCCTTGAAGATCCCCGGTGTCAGCATGGTTTGGGCAGTGCTGTGTTGAAGCAGGTTGGCAGCCGTGCCGACGAAGTGGTCCAGCGCTTGCCCTGCAACGGCAATCACCACCCCGGGGTTGGTGCAGAACTGGCCGGCACCCTGGGTCAGGGACGCGACAAAACCTTGTGCCAATGCTTCACCGCGTGCGCTCAACGCAGCGGGAAACAGGTAACTCGGATTGATCGAGCTCATCTCTGCATACACCGGGATCGGCTCGGGGCGCGCCTGGGCCGCCTGGCACAAGGCAATACCGCCGCTGCGCGAGCCGGTGAAACCCACGGCCTTGATGCGCGGATCGCAGACCAGCGCGATACCGACCTCGCGGCCCGAGCCATACAACAGCGAAAACACACCCTCAGGCAGGCCACATTGCTGAACGGCCCGGGCCACCGCGCGGCCCACCAGTTCGCTGGTGCCAGGATGCGCGCCGTGTGCCTTCACGATCACCGGGCAACCGGCCGCCAGTGCCGACGCTGTATCACCGCCCGCCACCGAGAATGCCAGCGGAAAATTGCTCGCGCCGAACACGGCCACCGGCCCCAGCGGTACGTGGCGTTGACGCAGGTCCGAGCGAGGCAGCGGCTGGCGTTCCGGTTGTGCAGTATCCACCCGCACATCCAGCCATTCACCCGCGCGCACGGTGCGGGCAAAGGTGCGCAATTGCTGGCAGGTGCGCCCGCGTTCGCCCTGGATGCGTGGGCGCGGCAGGCCGGTCTCGGCCATCGCCCGTTGAATCAGTTCATCGCCCAGGGCTTCGATTTCGTTGGCGATGGTTTCAAGGAATTCGGCGCGAGCGGCCAATGGCGTTTCGCGATAGCTATCGAAGGCGCTCCAGGCCAACGCACAGGCGTGTTCGACATGTTCGGCGGTGCCGCCGGCGTAGGCGGGTTCCAACGCAAGGTTGGTGGCAGGATTGATCGCCCGGATGGCCTCGCGGCTGCCTGGAATGGAGTGCTGACCAATCAGCATGGTGCCCGTCAGAGTCATGGCGTAGTCCTGGAAAGTAAAGATGGGCTTGGCGAAGAGAATCCACTGTGGGAGTTGTCGAGCCCCAGCGAGGCTGCGATGCAGGCGCTGCGGTCTGGCAGGTACACCGCAGTGATCCCATCGCAGCCTCGCCGGAGCTCGACAGCTCCCACATTTGATTTTTGCTGCCTTGAATAGTGTTAAGCGACGTTCTGCTCGGCCGACCAGTTGGCGTACCACTGGCGGAACAGCGCGTACTGGTTCTCTGCATAACGACGCTGGGCATCGCTGAGGGCATCGGTCTCGTTGAAGTGCAGGGTGTATTCCTTGTCGCCGTTGAGCACCATCAGATGCTTGTAGAACAGCACCAGGTCGCAGCCTTCGTCGAAGGACGACAGCACCGCCAGCGCCGACTCCAACTCCCGCGCATGGCGACGTGCAGTGGCGTCGCCCTTGGCGGCTTTCTTGCTCAAGGCCACCAGTTGCAGGACTTCC
Organism: Pseudomonas sp. P7779; assembly: GCF_013386315.1. NCBI lineage: Bacteria > Pseudomonadati > Pseudomonadota > Gammaproteobacteria > Pseudomonadales > Pseudomonadaceae > Pseudomonas > Pseudomonas sp. P7779. The sequence continues at coordinate 27,395 of NZ_JACARZ010000023.1, forward strand.
CGTGGCAGTGCATTGCCGATGCCGGTGATTGCGCCGGTGGCGTTGCAGTTGACGAAGCCGTGCACCACTTGGGTATCCACGCCGACCATCAAGGTCACGTCATCGTCCTTGGAGGTGATGTGTTCGGCCGCGTAGCGCAGGTCTGCAGCACCGCCGAATTCCTTGAAGCCGATCAGGTTCGGGTACTCGCGACGCAGTTCGAAGAACAGGTCGGCGCGGGTGGCGAAGCCGTAGTAAGGGCTGTTGTAGATCACCGCCGGCAGGTTTGGCGCCGCCTTGAGGATGGCTGCAAAGTGATCCTTTTGCGCCGTCGCCGATGCACCACGGGACAGCACCCGCGGGATGACCATCAAACCATGGGCGCCGACCTTCGCCGCGTGCGCTGCATGGGCCACGGCTTCACGGCTGTTGACCGCGCCGGTGCCGACGATGGTCGGCACACCGGCGGCCACCAGGCGCGCCACGCCTTCCTGGCGCTCGGCCTCGGTCAGCAACGGCCAGTCGCCCATGGAGCCGCAGTACACCACCGCGCTCATGCCGATATCGATCAGTTCGCGGCCCTTGGCGACCAGTGCGTCAAAGTCCGGTTTGCGCTGGGCGGTGCACGGCGTCATCAATGCAGGGATGCAACCGGTGAAGATAGTGGTATTCATTGTTTCAGCTCCAGTTTGATTGAAGGGGCGGGGGCGGTTCAGATGCCCCACGCGAAGGGGTCCTGTTCGTCGATCAGCAAGGTGCTGTCGGCGGTCATGTAGGCGCGGCCGGTGATGGAAGGGCGCACACGTTCGCCCTCCCATTCATAGCTGCCTTCGAATTGGCTGCCGGTGATGCTGGCTTGTATCCACGGCTCACCGGCGGCGAGTTTCCCGTCGGCCGCCAGGCATGCGAGCTTGGCGCTGGTGCCGGTGCCGCAGGGCGAGCGGTCGTAGGCCTTGCCTGGGCACATGACAAAGTTGCGGCTGTCGGCCTGGGGGTCGTCGGCGAACAGTTCGATATGGTCGATCAGGGCGCCGTCTTCGCCGTGGATGCCCTGGGCTTCGAGGGCCTTGAGCATTGTCCAGGTGTAGTCGGTCAGGGCTTCGACGTTGTTCATTTCCAGCGCTTGGCCATGATCGGAAACCAGGAAGAACCAATTGCCGCCCCAGGCGATATCGCCGTAGACCAAGCCATGTCCAGGCACTTGCACCGAGACATGCTGGCGATAGCGATAGGCGGGCACATTGCGCAACGTGACCGCGCCGTCGGCGTGCAACGTGGCGCTGACCGGGCCGACCGGCGTGTCGATCTTGTGCACCCCCGGCGCGATCTGCCCCAAGTGGTGCAACGAGGCAACCAGGCCGATGGTGCCGTGGCCGCACATGCCGAGGTAGCCGGCGTTATTGAAGAAAATCACGCCGCAGGTGGCATCGGCCGAGACCGGCGCGCAATACAGCGCGCCCACCAGAACATCGTTGCCACGGGGCTCCAGCAGGCACGCCCTGCGCCATTGGTCATGCCGGGTGCGCAGGTCGTCGAGCTTGTCGACCATGGTCTCGCCGGCCAGCGTGGGAAACCCCGTCATCACCAGGCGCGTGGGCTCGCCGCCGGTGTGGGAATCAATGATGTGCACTCGTTTCATAGAACAATCCATCCAGTGGTTGGCTGAGGCTCAGGAAGCCAGCTGTGCCCGGCCGATATCGGGCTCAGGGGCTTCGCTTTCGTCGTCTTCGGTTTCCAGGCGAACCAGGTGCGCCGGCACGCCGGTGGCCGCGCCCCAGTAATAAATCCCCAGCGCGCAAGCGGCGACGACCACGGTGTCGAAGGGATGGCCGAGGATGCCCAGGCCACCGAAGCTGCCGAGTTTCGACAGGATGATGGTCACGGCGTAGAAGCCGATCAGCCAGGCGGAGGAGCGAACCTGGCGGCCCAGGCTCAGGTGCAGGGTCGGCACAAAACGGCCGCACAGCAGGTACACCACGAACATCAGGATTTGCAGGCCGAGCAGCCATGACACGGTGCTCCAGCCGGACCAGTAGACGATCAGCGCGGCGATGATGAACGACAGCGGGCCGAGCAAGCCCATCCACTTGACCCTGAACGGGCGCGGCAGGTCAGGCGCATTGCGGCGCAGGGCGGCCACGGATACCGGCGCCACGGCGTAGCTCAACACCAGCGCGGCGGACACCACGTTGATCAGCGCTTCCCACGACGGGAAGGGCAGGGTCCAGAACACCGACAGGCCAAAGGTCAGCCACAGCGCCGGGCGCGGGATGCCGGACTTTTCATCGATGCGGGTGAAGATCTTGAAGAAGGTTCCGGTTTGCGCCCAGCCGTAGATCACCCGTGGCGTGGCGTTCATGTAGATATTGCCGCAGCCGCTGGGGGAGATCACGGCGTCGGCGACTACCAGGTACGCCAGCCAGCCCACACCCAGGGCGAGCGCGATGTCGCGGTACGGCAGGGCCAGTTCCTTGGCGACGCCGGCCCAGCCGTTGGCGAGCATTTCGGTGGGAATGCCGCCGAGGAAAGCGGTCTGCAACAGCACGTAGATTGCAGTGGAGAGCAGCACCGACAGGATCAGTGCAATTGGAATGGTGCGTTGCGGGTTCTTCACTTCGCTGGCCACCGAGATGATCGGCGTCAGACCCAGGTAGGCGAAAATCACCCCGCCGGCAGACACGGCCATTTCAATCCCCGACAGGCCGAACGGCGCGAAGCCCTGGGCGTGGAAATTCTCCGGCTTGAAAAAGGTGAACAGCACGCCGATCACCAGCAGCGGCACGATGAACTTGAACACGCTGACCAGGTTATTGGCCATGGCGAAGGTCTTCACGCTGCGGTAGTTGAGGGCGAAAAACAGCGAGAGCAGCGCAAACTGCACGAACCAGCCGAGGACGGTGGGGTTGCTGGAACCCGCCTGCGTCAACTCGGGAAACCACGCCGCGGCGTATTGGCGCGAGGCGACCACTTCAATTGCCACCAGGCTTGAAAACGCGATCAGCGTGATAAAGCCCATCAGGTAGCCCAGCAGCGGGCCGTGGGAATAGACCGGGTAGCGCACCACGCCGCCGGCGCGGGGCAATGCCGCCCCCAGTTCGCAATACACAATGCCCAGCAGCAACACGGCGAAGCCGCCCAGCAACCAGGAAAAAATCCCCGCCGGCCCGGCGATGGCGGAGACGTGACTGGCCGCGAACAGCCAGCCCGAACCGAAGATCGCTCCCAGTCCGATAAAGGTGAGGTCGATCAATGAAAGCTGTTTCTTGAACTTGCCTTGGGCTGACATGGCGGCGCCTTCTTGTGGGTTATTGGATAGGCATGCAGTGGCCATACAGTGAACCCATCAACGGCGCCGCGATTGATGTTTTGCGCAGGCTGCGATGACGAAATCAGCACAATTGCGAGTGCTCGACAGGGCCACCGCCATGCGGCAATCTGCTCGCCAGGCACCGCCCGCCGGGCGCCTGGCCTGTCCGCAAAATGCAGGAGAGAGCGTCATGATGCAGAGCGCGTTCGCGACCCTATGCCAAGGGAGCGAGTCGAATCGTCCACAGACCATCGAAGAATTACTGGCCGGCGTGGGGTTGCTGTTGCCGATGCTGGACGTGATTCCCAATGCCGCGATCTTTATCAAGGACGTGCAGGCGCGCTACGTATTGGCCAACCGCACCCTGGTGCAGCGTTGCGGCTTGAAGGACTTGCAACCGCTGTTGGGAAAAACCAGCGCCGAGGTATTTCCCGCGCAGTTGGGGCCCGGCTATACCGAGCAGGATCGGCGGGTGCTGGAGCAGGGATTTGTCCTCGAAGACCAGTTGGAACTGCACCTCTACGGTACCCGCGAGCCGGGTTGGTGCCTGACCCACAAATGGCCGCTGTACAGCCGCGACGCTGCAATCATCGGCCTGGCGGGCATCTCGGTCGACCTGCAAACCGCCAGCGAAACCCACCCGGCCTATCAACGGCTGGCGGCGGTGGACGAGCACATCCGGGCGCATTTCAATCGGCGGGTCACGTTGGGTGAACTGACGCGGATCGCCGGGATTTCCGTGGCGCAACTGGAGCGCTACTGCAAGCGCGTGTTCCACCTGACACCGCGCCAGATGATCCAGAAGGTACGCCTGGAACATGCGCACCGGCTGCTGCATACCGAGCTGCCGATCACTGAGGTGGCGTTGCAGTGCGGGTATACCGACCACAGTGCGTTTACCCGGCAGTTCAAGGCGTTGACCGGGTTTACGCCGCGCCAGTATCGGCAGGCGACCAGTGTGCGGTGATGTCTAATTGGATCTACGTGAATGTCATGAGCAGCGGTGGCGCCAACAAGGAGGGCGCCAACGCTCTTCGCAGTTGCGCAAACCTGGTCAGTTTTATCCCTGCCGTTGGTGCGACTTATCAAGTCATCCAGTCCGTGCCGGTGAGTGGCTGCGTGGTGGATGTCACCGACAAAAGCACCGGGGGCTCTCCCGATTCGTTCAGAAGAGAAGCGGTTATCGGTGGGTGTTCGCCTTGACTCAGTAGGACGGCGTCACCTGGGTAATCACTGGCCGGCCTTCAACGTTTCAAGCATCGCCTGTGCTGCCAGCGCATGCACCTTGCGCGTCGGATGCCATTCATCCCAGTAGTAATGCGCATCCGGGTTTTCACACACCGGCTTCACGTCCGGATAGGTGTGTTGGCAGGGCGTATCCAGGTCTTTCAACCCCGCCACCTGGGGAGCTGCGCGCAGCTTGTCGCTGAACGCCACGTGGTCGAAGTAGCTGATGCTGACCTGATGCGCCTTAGCCAATGTGCTCAGCACAACCGGCAGTTTTTGTTCCAGTACCTGCTGGTAGTTTTTCGCGTTCTCGACTTGATTGCCCTGCACCACGGCTGGCACATGACTCAAATCCGTGGTGCCCACTACCATCACGTGTTTTGCGCCCGCTGTAATCAGTGTCTCGGTGGCTTTCTGAATATTTGCCACGCTGTTCTGGCTGAGTACGGCAACCGACTCGGTGTGCGAGAAGTCGGCCCATTCAAAAAAGTCGTTGGCCGAGATGAAAATGAAAAACAGCGCCTTCGGGTCGGCTTTGTGTGCCTTGGCGGACTTCAGGTAGTCAGCGATCTGGCCTGAAACGCCGGTGTCGCGGGCGGGCTCCATCCAGGCGTAGTAGTTGCCATTGCCACTCTTGGCGCCGCCCACTGCGTAGTCGGTCAAGGGTGTTTTCAAGGCGTGGGCCAGGTTCTCGACGGCAGTCGGGCCATTGCTCCAGCGGCCCTTCCAGTACAACGAGCCGGGCAGTTCCTGGGCATCCTTGACCTTCAGAGTGGCCAGGGTCTTGGTGAAGCGTTCACCCGCACCGTTATCGGAGTAGCTATCGCCGAACGCATAGAGGTGATCGTAGCGGGGAGCGCCAAAGGCGGTGGAGGCGGTCAGTACCAATAGAGCGGCCAAGCAAGCGCGTAGAGTCATTGGAAATCTCCCGGGTGGTGCTCCAAGAGTACTGGCGATGAAGTGCATGCCCGCGGGCGGTTGCGACCTGTGTGTAGCTGAGGGCGCAAAGACTGTCCTGTATGCGACAGGTGGCTATCGCTGGTAGTGTCCGCAGAATTGGGCATTCACATCAGGAAGATTGAGATGGCATCAGCGATAGAGTTGTCTTTTGAAGTTACGGAGCAAGAGCGCCAGGCCATCCTTCAGCCGCTGAGGGCATACAACATCAGCCAATGCGGCGAGAACCCGTTCGAAACGTTTGGGCTGTTACTGCGTGATCCCGCCAGCCAGGAAGTGGTGGGCGGCCTGTACGGAAAAACTTCCTATGGCTGGATGTTCATTGAGCTGTTGAGCGTGCCTGAGTCAATGCGCACTCAAGGCATGGGGTCGCGGCTGATGCGCGCGGCTGAGGAGCTGGCACGAGAGAAGGGCTGTGCGGGGATCTGGTTGGACACCTTCAGCTTCCAGGCGCCCGGGTTCTACCGGAAGCTGGGTTTCAGCGAGTTCGGGCATATTGCCGAGTACCCGCCAGGGCACACGCGCCACTTTTTCCAGAAGCACCTGGGCTGAGGGCTAGCGGGTCACCGACCGCCACGTGACCAAGCCGTCCAGCCCTTTATCGGACTTCAAGTACCTGAGCACGTTCTGCGCCTGGGCCTTCTCTTCAAACGGGCCGACAAATGCCCTCTAACGCTTCAAACACCCACAAACTTTATTGGATTGCAGCAACAATTTTTCTTGTTGGACACCTCCCTCCCCAAGCAGCAAAGATGCGGCCACTGACGCTCGACCTTCCAGGTCAACAATAAAAAATCGAGCCGGGCTGCACGCCGTTTTCTTGCAGTGAACCCTTTGTTCACTACCTGCTTTACTGGCGCCGCAGCGCGCACTTAAGGACCTCACCACCATGCAAACTGTTGTGAACCTATGGCCGCTGATTGGCGTACTCGTCATCGTGGTCGGCTTTGTGTTGCGCTTCAATCCGCTGCTGGTCGTCACGGCGGCAGCGATTGCCACCGGGTTTGCCGCCCACTTTCCACTGGAAAAGATCCTCGCCACCATGGGCGACGGCTTCCTCCAGACTCGCGCCTTGCAATTGATCCTGTTGTTGCCCCTGGCTGTCATCGGCTTGCTGGAGCGCCATGGCTTGCGCCTGCATGCGCAAAACTGGATCGCGCGCTTTGAGCGGGCCACGGTTGGGCGCTTGCTGATCATCTATCTGTTTGTGCGTGAATCCACAGCGGCCATGGGCCTGACGAGCCTGGGCGGGCACCCGCAGATGGTGCGCCCGTTGCTGGCGCCGATGGCGGAAGGCGCGGCGGAAAAACGCTATGGCAAACTCCCCGACAAGCTTCGCCACAAGGTCCTGGCCATGTGTGCCGCGACCGACAACGTGGGGCTGTTTTTTGGCGAGGATATCTTCGTCGCCTTTGGTGCGATTGCGTTGATGCACACCTTCCTGCTGGGTTCGGGGATTGATGTCGAGCCTCTGCACATTGCGGTCTGGGGCATCCCGACGGCGATCTGCGCCTTCATCATTCACGCCATCCGCTTGCACCGCTTTGACCGAATGCTGACCCGAGAGCTGTTGCCGGCCAACACAGCGGAGGCGGCGCAATGATCATTTCCATTCAATACCTGTACTGGCTGGCCGGCGTTCTGCTGGTGATCACCGCCGGGATGATCCTGATGGATCGCACCCACCCCAGGCGCTGGTCGAGTTCGTTGTTCTGGCTGCTGTTTGCCATTCCGTTCCTGGTGGGGGAGCGCCTGCCCTCGGTGGTGGTCGGCGTGGGCGTGGTGGTGATGGCACTCATCGCGGGCCTGGGCGGCGTAGGCCGCGGCGCGCATGCCCAGTTGCATGACAAGGCCGCACGGGCCAGCGCTGGTCGCCTGGGGCATAAATTGTTTATCCCGGCATTGGCCATTCCGTTGACCACGGTGATCGGCTCGGTATTGCTCAAACACACCGAGATCGGCGGCGTGCCGCTGCTGGACCCGAAGAACACCACCTTTGTTTCCCTGGGTATCGGCTGCCTGATTGCACTGGCACTGGCCTGCTGGCTGACGCGGGACACCCCGGTGCAAGCCCTTCGCGAATCCCGGCGCCTCACCGAAGCACTGGGCTGGGCGATGGTGCTGCCGCAGATGCTGGCGATGCTCGGGCTGTTGTTCAACGAAGCGGGCGTGGGCACAGCGGTGGCGCACATCACCACCACCTATATCAACCTGGATTACAAGCTGGTAGCGGTGATGGTGTATGTGTTGGGCATGGCACTGTTTACCGTGATCATGGGCAATGGCTTTGCCGCCTTCCCGGTGATGACCGGCGGCGTTGGCGTACCGGTGCTGGTGGGCATCTACGGCGGCAACCCGGCGGTGATGGCTGCCATCGGCATGTTCTCCGGTTACTGCGGTACGCTGATGACACCCATGGCGGCCAACTTCAATATTGTCCCGGCAGCGTTGCTGGAGCTGCCGGATAAAAACGCGGTCATCAAGGCACAGATGCCGACCGCGTTGATGATGCTGGTGGTCAATATTGTCCTGCTCTACCTGCTGATGTGAGGCTGAAATGCGCACTGTATTGCTGACGGGTTTCGAACCGTTTGACCAAGACCTTGTCAACCCGTCCTGGGAGGCGGTACGCCTGTTGGAGGGTGTGCAGTTGGGCGCTGATGTGCGGATTGTCGCGCGGCAGTTACCCTGTGCCTTTGCCACGGCGGGCGAGCGCCTGGCTCAGCTGTTGGCCGAACACCGCCCGCAGATGGTCATTGCTGTCGGGCTGGGCCCCGGGCGCAGTGATATTTCCATCGAGCGGGTCGCGATCAACCTCAACGACGCGCGGATCCCGGACAACCTGGGTGAGCAACCTGTCGACACGGAAGTGCTGCCCGGCGGCCCTGCGGCTTACTTCGGCACCTTGCCGAGCAAGGCCATGGTAAGGGCCGTGCGCGAGGCCGGCATTGGGGCCAGCGTGTCGCAAACCGCCGGCACTTTCGTGTGCAACCAGGTGTTCTATCTGTTGCAGCACGCGCTCGCCGGGTCAGGGGTACGCAGCGGTTTCATCCATGTGCCGTGGCTGCCCGAGCAGGTGGCGGGCCGAATACCCGAGCCGGCCTCGATGGCATTGCCGATGCAGGTCGAGGGCTTGCGGATTGCGTTGCTGACGGCCTGGAATACCTTGGTGGATATCAGTGAAACGGGTGGGCAAGTCAGCTGAGGTTTTCGGCTTCGCGTCCCGGGAAAAACAACGCGAAGCAGGTCACACCGTTCTCGCTGCTCACGCTGTATCGGCCGTTATGCAACTGCATGATGGTCGCGACAATCGACAGCCCCAATCCATTGGAATGCGCCGAACGCTCCCGTGATTCATCCACGCGATAAAACCGCTCGAACAACCTGGGCAAGTGCTCCGCCGGGATGGTCGCGCCGTGGTTGGTCACCGTCAGGTTGATGCCTTCGGCGCAGGGTGTGGCCTGGATCAGCAGTTCAGAGGCGGGTGCACCATATTTGATGGCGTTGGCGCACAGGTTGGCCAGGGCACGGCGCAGCAGCATCGGCTCGGCCCAGATCACACCGGCGCCCTGGGCGAGGATGCTGATATCGACATCGCCCGCCAGGCCTTCGAAGTAGTCGGCCATGCGTTCCACTTCGTCGGCCGCGTCCAGTTCCTGGCGCTGGCGCAGCGCACTGGCCGGGTCGGTGCGGGCCAGGAACAGCATGTTGTCGAGCATGCGCGCCAGGCGTTCGAGTTCTTCGACGTTGGAGGCCAGCAGTTGCTGGTAGGCTTCGATGCTACGGTGTTGCTGCAGCGCCACCTGGGTTTCCCCGAGCAAGTTATTGATCGGCGTGCGCAGTTCGTGGGCCATGTCGGTGGAGACCTGGCCCAGTTGCACAAAACCCTTGGCCAGGCGTTCGAGCATGGTGTTGAACGAATCAATCATCGGCAGCAGTTCTTTGGGGGCGCCGTGGCTGTCGAGGCGCGCGGCGAGGTTGCCGACGCCGATGCCCTGGGCATGCACGGCCAGGCGCCGCAATGGCAGCAGGCCGCGATGCACCATCAGGTAACCGACCACCGCCAGTACCAATGCCGCGATGCTGGCGAGGATATAGACACTCAGCCGGTAGCTGGCGAGCACTGCGGTGCGCTCGGTCATCAACCGCCCGGTAGTGACTTGCAGGCTGCCCAGGTCGCCTGAATCGATGGTGGCGGCGAGGGTGGAGAAGGGGACGCCATTGACGCCGGGTAAATGCTGCACGTCGGCGAATTCCAGGGCGTGGTCCCGGGGCACCGGTGCAACGTCGGGCATGTCGATGTTGCCGGGGTTCACTTCCAGCAGCGGTTTCTGCCCGGGTGCGGCGATGCTCAGCACCGATTCGCGGTTGCCCAGCATGTTCTGGAACAGTTCGGGCTTGGTCTTGATCAGGTCCAGGGTGTTGCTGTCGTTCAGCAGGTTGCGCAGTTGGTCGACGCGGTAGATCAGCGCAGCGTCGTCACGGTGGATCAGTTCGCGCTCAAGGTCGCGGTACAGCGCCACGCCGAGGGTTGCCAGCAGGGCGAACGCCAGCAGGGCGAAGATCAGCGCCAGGCGCAGCGTCAGGGAGTAATGCCGGGGCTTGCTCATGGTTGCGTATCGAAGCGATAGCCGATGCCGCGCACGCTATGGATCAGCTTGAGCTGGAACGGGTCGTCGATTTTCAGGCGCAGGCGGCGCACGGCCACGTCGACCACATTGGTGTCGCTGTCGAAATTCATGTCCCACACCCTTGAGGCGATCAGCGAGCGCGAGAGTACCTGGTCCTGATGGGTGGCGAACAAGTGCAACAAGGCGAACTCCTTGTTGGTCAGGGTGATGCGCACGCCGCCACGGCTGACGCGGCGCTTGAGCACGTCGATCTGCAGGTCGGCGATCTGCAAGTGTTCTTCTTCACGGCTTGGCCCGCGCCGGGTCAGGGTGCGCAGGCGCGCCACCAGTTCGGCGAAGGAAAACGGCTTGATCAGGTAATCGTCGGCGCCCAGTTCCAGGCCCTTGATGCGGTCGGCAATATCGTCCCGGGCGGTCAGGAACAGCACCGGCGTGTCGGCTTCCTTGCGCAGGCGACGCAGCACTTCCCAGCCGTCCATCTTCGGCATCATCACGTCCAGCACGATCACGTCGAACGGGGTTTCCAGGGCCTGGTGCAAACCGTCCACGCCATCGCGGGCAAGGCTCACGGAGTAACCCAGTTCCTGCAGGCCGTTAAGCAGGTAGTTGCCCGCCTTGGGCTCGTCTTCGACTACGAGGATATTCATGGGATTCGCCCTGGTGATGTGCAGTTCTTGCGTGGCGCAAGTGTAGCCCGATCAATTGTCATTGGGGCAGCCGATGCCCTGTACTTGATAGTCCAGCACGTGTTCGCGGCCCTGGCTGTCGAGGTAGTCGAGGCGCGCAGGGACAATGCCGCACTGGCCGTAGGTATCGGTGCTCGACAGTACTTTGGCCACGTCCATGTGCATGAAGAAGCCGGGGGTGTCATGGATCACCGAGGTGGTGGCGGTGGTATCGGCAAAGGCCGAGCCGGTGGCGAGGAGGGCAGCAAAGCCGAGGATAAACAGTTTCATGGCGGTATCTCTCTTTAAGGGTTGGCTGCCGGTATCCGGCAGTGAGTTCACAGTAACCAGGCGACACAAACAGCCAGCCAACAGGATGATGACAAGATCGTAATGAAGGGCTTAAGGCTGGCGGCCGGACGCTTCGAGGATCAGGTCGGTGATTTCCTTGGCGTGGGAAACCAGGGACAAGTGGCTCGATGGCACCTCGATGGTGGTGGCGTTCATGCGCTTGGCGAGAAAGCGTTCCAGGTCCGGGTTGATGGTCTGGTCATTGCTGGACACCGCATACCAGGACGGCTTGGTGTGCCACGCGGCGTTGACGGTGCGACCGCTGAACAGGGTCTTGGCGATCGGTTGTTGCACGGCGTACAGCTCCATGGCCTTGGCGTGGGGTACATCGGCGGCAAAGTACTTGAGGAAGGCGTCCTGGTTCAGGGTCAGGTAACCGTCGTGCTCCACCACACCGGCCCGCACGGGTGTGCTTGGGTACTTGGCGGACAGGGCGACGAAGTCTTCGTTGGCGTCCGGAGCGCGGGCGGCGACGTATACCAGGGAGCTGACCTTGGGGTTGACCCCGGCGTCGCTGACCACGGTGCCGGCGTAGGAATGGCCGACCAGCACGGTAGGACCGTCCTGTTGATCGAGTACGCGATTGGTGGCAGCGACGTCATCCGCCACCGAGGTCAGCGGGTTTTGCACGGCGGTTACATGCAAGCCGGCGGCCTGCAGGCGGGTAATCACTTCGGACCAGCTGGAACCGTCGGCCCAGGAGCCGTGTACCAGCACTACGTTATTGGCTTTCACCGGTGCAATCGGGCCGGCCACGGCGGCGCCGGTCCCCAGCATCAACAGGCTGGCGGCGATCAGGCAGAGTTTGCTTGCAGGTTTCATGGGCGGGCTCGCTTCATTTTCAGTGGGAAGTTGGGTCACCCGCTGTGGGTGACTGACGACTTCACTGTATGAAGTGAGGGTGAGGGCAACACTGACAGCTTGATGACAAGTTTGTAATGCAATGGGCAGCCGGAAGGCTGCCCTGGTTGGACGGTGACCCATCAGACAGTACGGGTTGCTTGCAGGCGTTCAGCGCCGCCTTCCGCCAGGCCGCGTTCGTGCAGGCGATCTGCGCCGCCCTCGGCGAGCAGGTGGGATGACTGGTCTTTGACCGCGCCAGCGTCGGTGTCGGCCGACGCCATGGATGACAGCCCGAGGCCCGCGATGACAGTCAGGCCGAGTACCAGGGACGAAGCTTTCGAGAGATTGAACATGATGAGGCTCCTACGCGTGAGTCAGCCGGATTGGCTGGTGGTCGTAGTTAATCGCCGGGGTGTATCTGCCATGTGTGCCCAGGCGTGGCGAAATGCGGGTTCGCGTATCCAGGCGGGGTTCCCATACAGTCCGATACAAACCACGGGAAGGTTTACAGCGTTTGGGCCGATCCGTAGATTGCACCAGGCAAGTGGTTCGTCAGCGCCCAAGACCGGGTGACGAAAGCAAGAGGAAGCCGAGCAGTGTCCACCCGCGATTCAGCTGTATTCGCCCACCGTTACCGCGCCTTTCTGTTCGATATGGATGGCACACTCCTGAACTCCATTGCCGCCGCCGAGCGCGTATGGGCCACCTGGGCTGAACGCCATGGGCTGGATGTCGAGGCTTTTCTGAAGACCATCCATGGTGCCCGGGCCATCGATACCATCACCCGCCAGGCGTTGCCCGGTGTGGACGCGCAGGCTGAGGCGCAGTGGATTACCGAGGCTGAACTTGAGGATGTGGAAGGGGTGGTGGCGATTGCGGGCGCGGTGGAATTCCTCAACGCATTGCCCGGCGATCAATGGGCGCTGGTTACGTCTGCCCCCAAGGCACTGGCTCTGCGCCGTATGCAGGCGGCCGGGATCAACCCGCCGGCGGTGCTGGTCACCGCGGAGGATGTCGCCAGCGGCAAGCCGGATCCGGCCTGTTATGTGCTCGGTGCGCAACGGCTGGGAGTACCGGTACAGGACTGCCTGGTGTTTGAGGATGCCAGCGTCGGGATTCGCGCCGGCGAGGCGGCGGGGGCCGATGTGATGGTGGTGACGTCGACCCACCTTGTGCCCATGGTCACCGCGCATCCGTCGATTGACGGGTATGAGCGTCTACAGGTTCAGCGGGACGAAGCCGGGCTGTTGCATCTACAGCGCCTGGCGTAAAAAAAGGCCGACCCGGTTACCCGGTTCGGCCTTCTTCGTAAAGGGGCGGTTCAACGTTGGAGCTGTTTCCAGTCAGCGTCTGCAGGCGGTTGCCCTTGAGCCCCTGGCGGGACAAGACCATTTCCTTGAGGATTTCGCTGGCAAGCCTGGCAATCGCCTCCGGCCCTCGATGGTGGGCGCGGACGATGCCGGTCACTGCAAAGTGATCAGCTTCCGGGCCGCTGAGAATCGCGGAAAGCGTGCCATCGGCATGCAGGGTGCAGACGATTTTGTAGCTCGGCAGGCGCGCTGCCAGTGCTGATTCGATTTCGCTTTTACTCAGTGTGTCCATCAGCGCTACAACCTTTCACCGACTGTGCATGCCCAAGCATAGGTTGTGTCGCGCAGCTGTAAATACCGGCGATCTGATAGCAACTGCGGCGGCGGTTTCAACCCGCTTGCGGGATACACCGCGCTGGGGCAACGAACTTCAAGATGAAACCCAAAGCCGTCAGGATGAGGCTTTGCGGCGATCACTGTAAGGCGCGCGCCGGCACAGTCTGCGATGGACGGCGACCTGAATGGGCTTGAGGCAGAAGAAAAACAAGTACGCGCTCAGGAACAGCGTCAGGTCCAGCCATGAGTAGGCTTTGTCGGAGGAACCTTCGATTTCGAACTTGAGGCCATACTCCAGCGCCACAAACGCCACGCTGATCAGCGTGACAATCAACCAAGACTTGGATAAGTAAGGCTGTTTAACGGTACGCCTCATCAACGTGCTCCTTGGCGCGCTGCAGACTGTGGGGGATTTGTCACGAGATTCGGCCCTGGAAAACTCCACAAGTTCCCTTTGTTTGCAGGCTGTTTCATGCGTTGAACGCAGCCAGCGACTATTACTGAGAAGTGTTCCTGCCATGTGTCATACAAAAGGGAGTACGCCTTATGTTGGTTCAGTGGTTTCTTGCAGCAGTCCATTTACTGGCATTCGCCATGGCATTGTCGGCCGTGCTTGCGCGTGGCAAGGCATTGCGCGGTGTATCTGATAGTGACCCATCCACCCTGCGCCGCGTATTGATCGCGGACAACATCTGGGGAATCAGTGCCCTGTTGTTATTGGTAACCGGTGGCCTGCGGGCCTTCGGCGGCTACGAAAAGGGCAGTGATTATTACCTGCACCAGCCGTTGTTTCACGTGAAGATGACGCTGCTTGTATTAATTTTGTTACTGGAGCTCGCGCCGATGATTCGCTTTATCAAATGGCGCATCGCGTTGGCGCGTGGCACGCGCCTCGATTTGCACAAGGCAGGTCTTTTTGCGCGCATCAGCCATGTGCAGGCGTTACTGCTGGTGCTGATGATGATTGCAGCGAGTGGCATGGCACGCGGTGTCGGCCTGGGATGACGCTGGCCTGACGCTGGAACAAGGGAATAGGGCGCGCTGGCCGCGGGAAGCCGCGAACAGGCTGAAAGAGGTTTTCGCCAGCCGTTACAGTGAACGAAAGGGCTGGCTACTGGAGGCGCTTCAAGGTGTCTGGTTTTTATCCGGAGCCGTCAGGCCCGCCTGGATACGTTGGTAGATCTCCTCGCGATGCACGGCAACGTCCTTTGGAGCATTGATGCCGATTCTTACTTGCTGGCCGCTAACGCCCAGGATGGTGATCGTGATGTCATCACCGATGTTTATGCTTTCACCGACTTTGCGGGTGAGTATCAGCATGGACTTCTCCTTGATTGCTTTGAAGGACACATGTTTCAGACAGGGCAGATGTCGGATGTGTGGAGCTTACTGCGAAGCGCTTCCCTGTGGCTGCCTCTTTTAGGACGCATAGAGGCGGCATTAATTCCCATGCCGCCATCATACAGGTCTGCGATACATCATTCGCATTGTTTAAGCCAACGTTTATGACGGCCAGAATAGACAGTGAATGATAAAGTCGCCTCTTTGATCCTCTAAGGAGCAGGGTAGTGCGTAAAGTAGCGATGGCAATTGCGGTGTTGGCATTGGCCGGTTGCGGTGAAGGTAAAAGTGTCGACGCCCCCAAGGCCAGGCCTGCCGTTGCCGAGGCGCCCGCCCAGGCGCAACCTGCGGTCGGCGCGATCGCCTCTCAAGAATGGGATGTATGGGTGGGGCCGCCGGATCACAAGCTGCAGGCGATGACTGACCTGACCGCGTGGTTGCTGGAACACGGTTTCAGTTTCTATCTGGCGAAGGAAGACGGTAAGGACCAGGTGCTGCTGGGCCCATTCAGCACCAGGGCCGAGGCCGAGGCGAAACAAGCGCAGTTGACCGAGAAACTGGCGACTGCGAAGAAGAATGACACGGTGTCCGAGGTCATCGAACACAAGGTTGCGCAGTAAAGAGTCGACAAGCGGGAGGCCATGGCGCTCCCGCTTTTTTCGTTCAGCCGCAGGCTTTCAAGTTCACCGGGCCGACAAATTCATTGCCGCGCCCCATCACGCACGCCACGGTTTGATTGCGCTGGCGTTCCCAGGGCTGTACCGGGTAGGTCTTGTTCCAGGCTTCATACAGCTGGCGATCCTGTTTCGACAGGCGCAGGCCATACTGCTTGCTCATATAGAAATACGTTCGGGCGATCATGCCGCGAATGGAAGGGCGGGGCATGACCTTCTTGGCCTTGAAGTCCACCTGGGTCAGGCATGATCCATATTGGCCGCTTTGTACCGGCAGCCAGCCAAAACTGAAATTGTTTCGGTCGCCATTCACCTCGCCGATGCTCGGCACCAGGTTGTGCAGGTCGGCTTCGGCCCGCTTGTAGACCGCGTCCTTGCGGGTGCAGTTCTTGCGCCCGCCATCCTGCCAGCACTGGCGCTGATGGCCGATCTGCCAGGCCGGAACAATGTGTTCCCATTCAATACGTGCCGCCCGGTTGGCGTTTTTGCGCGGGATATAGCCGCAGGCTTTCAGGTCTACCCGGTTGCCGTTGTATTTGCAGCCGCAATAGAACTCCGTGGATTGCGGTTCATAAAGTTTCCAGGCGATTTTCTTGGCTTCGCTGAACGTCCTGGGGGCTTGGGCGTGAGCGGTGACAGCAAAAAACACGAACAACACACTGATAAAACGGACACTCATTGACTCAATCTTCCTTCGGCACAACCCAGAAAATCTGCACGCCGCCGTCATCGCGATAAGCGAGGGTGACGTTATCGTTTTCTGCTATCTCCTCCAGTAGTCGTGCCCACTCGTCTTCCGGTTCCTCCGGCAAACGGAAGATCAACGCCGCCTTGTTCTTCTGGGCGTTGGTGGAATTGATGATTTTTTGCACGCGAACGGCCAGGCGTTGATAGGCGTCAGGCGCTGCGGGTGCTGCGGAAGAAGGCTTTGCCACGGAGTATTCCTTATTAGGCTGTACGTGCATACAGTATTTAACTGTGGGCAATTTCGCAACTGCTTAAAATTCAAGAAGTTCTTCTGACAGTGGTTTTGCCGATTTGGTGTAGGAACGCTTTGTTTTTCAAAGGTTTTTTTGCGCGGGGGATAAAGCGGGGGAAATCAGACCCGCTCGCGGTACGCCACGAGCGGGATGGCCCAACCGTTGCCGGCCGGGCCCGGGAGCGATCAATATTCCCAGAACATCCGTTGCAGTTCCTTGCTGTCCTGGGTCTTGGTCAGGGCGACCATGGCCAGGATGCGGGCTTTCTGCGGGTTCAGGTCATGGGCAACTACCCAGTCGTATTTGTCGTCTGGTTGTTCGGCGTTACGCAGAACGAAACCACCGGCATTCACGTGGGAAGAGCGAATGATCTGTACGCCTTGCTTGCGCAGTTCCTGCAGGGCAGGCACCACCTTGGACGACACCGAACCATTGCCGGTACCGGCGTGGATGATGGCTTTCGCGCCGGCCTGGGCCAGAGCCTTGTAGGCGGTGTCGCTTACGTTGCCATAGGAATAGGCGATTTCGACGTCCGGCAGGCTTTTGATGGTCTTGATGTCGAATTCCGAGTTCATGGTGTGACGCTTGGCTGGCAGGCGGAACCAGTAGGATTTGCCTTCTACCACCATGCCCAGCGGGCCCCATGGGCTCTTGAACGCTTCAGTCTTGATGTTGATCATCTTGCTGACGTCGCGACCCGACTGGATCTCGTCGTTCATGGTCACCAGTACGCCTTTGCCGCGGGCGTCCTTGCTGCCGGCGACGGCAACGGCGTTGTACAGGTTGAGCATGCCATCAGCCGACATGGCGGTGCCTGGGCGCATCGAGCCGACCACGACGATTGGCTTGTCGGTCTTTTCCACCAGGTTGAGGAAGTAGGCAGTCTCTTCCAGGGTGTCGGTACCGTGGGTGATCACGATGCCGTCGACGTCCTTGCTGTCGGCCAGTTCGGCGACACGACGACCCAGTTGCAGGAGGTTTTCGTTGGTGATGCTTTCGGAGGCAATTTGCAATACTTGTTCGCCGCGGACATTGGCGATCTGGCTAAGCTCAGGAACACCGGCGATCAATTGTTCGATGCCGACCTTGGCGGCCTGGTAGGTCGCACTGTTGGCCGCGCTGGCGCCGGCGCCGGCGATGGTGCCGCCGGTGGCAAGGATCACCACGTTGGACAGTTTTTGCTGGGTTTCAGCTTCTTTTGCCTGAGCGGCAACGGGGAACAACAGCAGGAGGGCTAACGCGCCCGGTACGAAAGTTTTCAACGCAGATTTCATTATTCTTCTCTCTAGTTTTGATGAGTGCTGATGCAGGTTCATCTAGAAACACCCGGGCGGTTCTGAGCGCCACGAGGTGCTGAGTAAGAGCAGGATTTGTACCAGCGGGATTTTGTTTGGCAATAGAATTTAACCTATTGATTTATATCTATATTTGTTTGATTTGTAAGTAAATGGCTTGGTCTTCTGTCCGGCTTTCCGAACAAAGCGGTGCACGGGTGTTCGGTTGTCCGAAAAGGATGACGGAAAAGTTTGGTTTTAAACGCAGGAGGCACGCCGCGACCTGTCGTTTCAGAGAACGATCCAGCAACGCGGATGTTTAAAGGGGGTACCGGATGGCTTCGAGGGCAGGACGTAAAGCGGATTCACCAAAAGGCTGTTTTCTCCCGTTGACAAATCTCGACAAGCTTCTCATAGTTTGACCTAACGCAAACGTTTGCGAGATGTTTCACGGGGTGCTCCTCGAGTGTCGTGAAAGCTCGTATCAGCCGCCCGGGTGGGTTGGCTGCCGAAGCGTTCTTCGGTGCAAGCGTTGCTCACAATAATCATAAGATCGGAGTGAACCCATGAAGCTGCCATTTGCTGGACGTCTTCTTGCTGTCGCTGTGCTTGCTGCCGCATCCGCTGCCCTGCCTCTTTCCTCTGCATTTGCTGCCGAGACCGCCGCCAAACCCAAGGTCGGCCTGGTCATGAAATCCCTCGCCAACGAATTCTTCGTCACCATGCAGGACGGTGCCAAGGAATACCAGAAAGCCCACGCCGCCGACTTCGACATGATCACCAACGGGATCAAGAACGAAACCGATACCAGTGCGCAGATCGATATCGTCAATCAGATGATCCTGTCCAAGGTTGACGCGATCGTCATTGCTCCCGCCGATTCGAAAGCCCTGGTCACCGTGCTGAAAAAGGCCTCCGACAAAGGCATCAAGATCGTCAACATCGACAACCGTCTTGATGTGGATGTACTGAAAAGCAAAAACCTTGATATCCCGTTCGTAGGTCCAGACAACCGCAAGGGCGCGCGCCTGGTCGGTGAAGAACTGGCCAAGCACCTCACCAAGGGTGACCAGGTTGGCATCATCGAAGGTGTGTCCACCACCACCAACGCCCAGCAGCGTACCGCTGGCTTCAAGGACGCGATGGATGCCGCCGGCATGAAGATCGTCTCCACCCAATCCGGTGAGTGGGAAATCGACAAGGGCAACGCGATTGCCGCTGCCATGCTCCAGGCAAACCCGAACATCAAGGCACTGCTGGCCGGTAACGACAACATGGCACTGGGCGCAGTATCCGCCGTACGTGGCGCCGGCAAGGCTGGCAAGGTGCTGGTCGTAGGCTACGACAACATCGAGGCCATCAAGCCGATGCTGCAGGACGGCCGTGTCCTGGCCACCGCCGACCAGGCTGCTGCCCAGCAAGCCGTTTTCGGTATCCAGAACGCTCTGAAGCTGGTCAAGGGTGAAAAAGTCGATGCCGTGGATGGCATGATCGAAACCCCGGTCGAACTCATCCTCAAGAAGTAATTCCCCGGCAGCACAAAACAGCGTCCGCTCACCCGAGCGGACGCCTGGAGACGTTCCTATGTCATCTTCCGCACCGAACGCTGTCCTCTCGGTCAGCGGTATCGGCAAGACCTATGCCCAACCGGTTCTGTCCGACATCACCCTGACGCTCAATCGTGGGGAAGTGTTGGCGCTTACCGGTGAGAATGGCGCGGGGAAAAGCACCCTGTCGAAAATCATCGGCGGGCTGGTCACCCCGACCGACGGCCAGATGCAGTTCAATGGCCAGGCCTACACGCCAGGCAGCCGGACCCAGGCTGAAGAGCAGGGCATCCGCATGGTCATGCAGGAGCTTAACCTGCTGCCAACCCTGACGGTCGCTGAAAACCTGTTCCTCGATAACCTGCCCAGCCACGGTGGCTGGATCAGCCGCAAGCAACTGCGCAAGGCCGCCATTGAAGCCATGGCCCAGGTCGGCCTGGACGCTATCGACCCGGACACCCTGGTCGGCAGCCTCGGCATCGGCCACCAACAGATGGTCGAGATCGCCCGCAACCTGATTGGCGATTGCCACGTACTGATCCTCGACGAACCCACGGCGATGCTGACCGCCCGTGAAGTCGAGATGCTGTTCGAACAAATCACCCGCCTGCAGGCCCGGGGCGTGGCGATTATCTATATTTCCCACCGGCTCGAAGAACTGGCCCGGGTTGCCCAGCGCATTGCGGTGCTGCGCGACGGCAAGCTGGTGTGTGTCGAGCCGATGGCCAACTACAACAGTGAGCAACTGGTCACGCTGATGGTGGGCCGCGAACTGGGCGAGAAAATCGACCTGGGCCCGCGCACCATCGGCGCGCCGCTGTTGACGGTAAAAGGCCTGACCCGCTCGGACAAGGTCCGCGACGTGTCGTTTGAAGTGCGTGCCGGCGAAATCTACGGCATCTCCGGCCTGATCGGTGCGGGCCGTACGGAGTTGCTGCGCCTGATCTTCGGCGCCGACCTGGCCGACAGCGGCACCGTGGCCCTGGGCACACCTGCGCAAGTCGTCAGCATTCGCTCGCCCGTCGACGCGGTTGGCCATGGCATCGCCCTGATCACCGAAGACCGCAAGGGCGAAGGCCTGCTGCTGACCCAATCCATCGGCGCCAACATTGCCTTGGGCAACATGCCGAAGGTGTCCAGCGGTGGCCTGGTGAACAGTCGTGACGAAACGGCCTTGGCCAAGCGCCAGGTGGACGCCATGCGTATCCGCAGTTCCAGTCCGGCGCAGCTGGTGTCCGAGCTGTCGGGTGGCAACCAGCAGAAGGTGGTGATTGGCCGCTGGCTGGAGCGCGATTGCGCGGTGATGCTGTTCGATGAACCGACCCGAGGCATCGACGTCGGCGCCAAATTCGATATCTATGCGTTGCTCGGCGACCTGACCCGCCAGGGCAAGGCGCTGGTGGTGGTGTCCAGCGACCTGCGTGAGTTGATGCTGATCTGCGACCGCATCGGCGTACTTTCCGCCGGGCGCCTGATCGAGACCTTCGAGCGCGACAGCTGGACCCAGGACGAATTGCTTGCCGCTGCTTTTGCCGGCTATCAGAAACGTGATGCGCTGCTCAACGACGCAGCGCCTAGGAATACCCCATGAAAACCACTTCCTCCCCCGCAAAACGTGGCGGCAACTTCTATGGCCTGGGCACCTACCTGGGCCTGGCCGGCGCCTTGCTGGCGATGATTGCGCTGTTCTCGTTCCTGAGCGACCACTTCCTCTCGTACGACACCTTCAGCACCCTGGCCAACCAGATTCCCGACCTGATGGTGTTGGCAGTCGGCATGACCTTCGTGCTGATCATCGGCGGCATCGATCTGTCGGTAGGCTCCGTGCTGGCCCTGGCCGCATCGGCCGTCAGCGTGGCGATTCTCGGCTGGGGCTGGAGTGTGTTGCCGGCAGCCGTGCTGGGCATGGGCTGCGCCGCGTTGGCCGGGACCATTACCGGTTCGATCACAGTGGCCTGGCGGATCCCGTCGTTCATCGTGTCCCTCGGCGTGCTGGAAATGGCGCGCGGCGTGGCGTACCAGATGACCGGCTCGCGTACCGCATACATCGGTGATTCGTTTGCCTGGCTGTCCAACCCGGTGGCGTTCGGCATTTCACCTTCGTTCATCATCGCGTTGCTGGTGATCATCGCCGCGCAGCTGGTGCTGACCCGTACCGTGTTCGGTCGCTACCTGATCGGCATTGGCACCAACGAAGAGGCCGTGCGCCTGGCGGGTATCAATCCCAAGCCCTACAAGATCCTGGTGTTCAGCCTGATGGGCCTGCTGGCGGGTGTGGCGGCGCTGTTCCAGATTTCGCGCCTGGAAGCGGCCGATCCCAACGCCGGTTCCGGCCTGGAGCTGCAAGTGATCGCTGCGGTAGTGATCGGCGGCACCAGCCTGATGGGCGGGCGTGGCTCGGTCATCAGTACCTTCTTCGGCGTGCTGATCATCTCGGTATTGGCGGCAGGGCTGGCGCAGATTGGCGCCACCGAGCCGACCAAACGTATCATCACCGGTGCCGTGATCGTGATCGCGGTGGTGCTCGATACTTACCGCAGCCAGCGCGCCAGTCGGCGAGCCTGAGCCATGGCAACGATCAAGGATGTGGCCGCGCTGGCGGGGATTTCCTACACCACGGTGTCTCATGTGGTGAACAAGACGCGCCCGGTCAGCGAGCCGGTACGGATCAAGGTCGAGGCGGCCATCAAGCAGCTCGACTATGTACCCAGTGCGGTCGCGCGCTCGCTGAAGGCCAAGACCACAGCTACCATCGGCCTGTTGGTGCCCAACAGCCTCAACCCGTATTTTGCGGAACTGGCCCGGGGCATCGAGGATTACTGCGAGCGTAACGGCTATTGCGTGATCCTCTGCAACTCCGACGATAATGCCGAAAAGCAGCGCAGCTACCTGAGGGTGCTGCTGGAAAAACGCATCGACGGCTTGATCGTGACCTCGGTGGGCGGCGACGACAGCGGCCTGGCGACAGGCCTCAAGGCGGTGCGCACGCCGATGGTCATCGTCGACCGTGCACTGGACGGGATCGATGTCGACCTGGTGCGCATCGACCACGAACAGGGTGCTTACCTGGCGACCCGGCACTTGCTCGATCTGGGTCATCGCGACATTGCCTGCATTGGTGGCCCGAGTCATACCCGCGTGGCGCAAATGCGGATGGCGGGCTACTACCGCGCCTTGGCCGAGGCGGGGCTCGAAGTGCCGGCCGGCCGTGTGCTGGAAAGTGATTTCACCAGTACCGGTGGTTACGCGGCCGCGGCGCAATTGCTGGCGGATAATCCCCCCAGCGCGATTTTTGCCGGCAACGACATGATTGGCTTCGGCGTCTTGCGTGCCGCTGCCGAACGTAATATCCGGGTGCCCGGTGAGCTGTCGGTGATCGGGTTTGATGATATCCAGATGAGCCAGTACGTGTACCCGGCGCTGACCACCGTGGGCCAGTCGATCCTGCAGTTGGGAGAGATGGCGGCCGAGCTTTTACTGCGACGAATTGCGACACCCCAATTGCCGATCGATCAACGCATCGTGACGCCGAGTATTGTCCTGCGCGAGTCGACGGCGCCGTTGGCCGGTGTGTTTGCCCAATACCGCTGAACCGAATTGATGAGTACTGATGTATGCCAGCAAAAGTAGTGGTAATAGGCAGCCTGAACATGGACCTGGTCACCCGGGCCAGCCGGCTGCCCCGCGCCGGTGAAACCCTGATCGGCCAATCGTTTTCCACCGTTCCCGGCGGCAAGGGCGCGAACCAGGCGGTCGCTTCGGCGCGCCTCGGGGCTGAGGTCGCCATGGTCGGCTGCGTGGGCACCGATGCCTATGGCGCGCAATTGCGCGACGCGTTGCTGGTGGAGGGCATTGATTGCCAGGCCGTCAGCACCGTCGACGGTTCCAGCGGCGTGGCGCTGATCGTGGTGGATGACAGCAGCCAGAATGCGATCGTTATTGTCGCCGGTAGCAATGGCGAGCTGACCCCAGCCAAATTACAGGCATTTGACAGTGTGCTGCAGGCTGCCGACGTGATCGTCTGCCAGCTGGAAACGCCGATGGAGACTGTCGGCCATGCCCTCAAGCGCGGTCGCGAGCTGGGCAAGACGGTGATCCTGAACCCGGCGCCGGCCAGTGGTCCGCTGCCCGAGGATTGGTACGCCGCCATCGACTACCTGATTCCCAATGAAAGCGAAGCCTCGGCCTTGAGCGGCGTGGTGGTCGACTCGCTGGACAGCGCCAAGGCCGCCGCCACACGCCTGATCAAGGCCGGTGCTGGCAAAGTGATCATTACCCTCGGCTCCGAAGGCGCGTTGTTTGCCGATGGCCAAGGCTTCGAGCACCTGGTCGCGCCCAAGGTCAAGGCGGTCGATACCACGGCTGCCGGTGACACCTTCGTCGGCGGTTTCGCAGCCGCGCTGGCCAACGGCAGGAGCGAGGCCGAGGCCATTCGTTTCGGCCAGGTAGCCGCCGCGCTGTCCGTGACCCGCGCGGGTGCGCAACCCTCTATTCCCACATTGCATGACGTCCAAGGTTTTGTGCCCTCATGAAAAAGACTCCCTTGCTCAATATCGCGCTGTCGCGGGTGATCGCGTCCCTTGGCCATGGCGACATTCTGGTGATCGGTGATGCCGGCTTGCCGGTGCCGCCGGGTGTCGAGCTGATCGACCTGGCGCTGACCAAAGGCATTCCGGATTTCGTCAGTACCTTGCGCATCGTCCTCAGCGAGATGCAGGTGGAAAGCCACGTGCTCGCGGAAGAAATCCTGCTCAAGCAACCGCCGGCCCTGGCGGATCTCAATACCCTGGCCGAACAGGCCGCCCTCGGCGAGCGCCGCCTGGTCAGCCATGAAGAGTTCAAGCAGCTCAGCCGCAAGGCGAGGGCGGTGGTGCGCACCGGCGAGTGCCAGCCCTACTGCAATATCGCGCTGGTTTCCGGCGTAACGTTCTAGAATTCCCCAACGACAAGGAGTGCGTCATGCAACGTGGTACCCAAACCCTGCGACACCTGTTCCGGAGTGTGCTGCTTTTGTCCGTGCTAACTGCTGCAAGCGCCCACGCGGCGGAAAAAATCGACCTGATCATCGACACCGATCCCGGTGCCGACGACGTGGTTGCCTTGCTGTTCGCCATGGCTTCGCCCGATGAACTGCAGATCCGCGCGCTGACCACCGTTGCCGGTAACGTGCGCCTCGACAAGACCTCCCGCAACGCACGCCTGGCCCGCGAATGGGCAGGGCGCGAGGACATCCCGGTATATGCCGGTGCACCGAAACCGATGCTGCGCACGCCGATCTACGCTGAAAACATCCATGGCAAGGAAGGTATCTCCGGCGTCACCGTGCATGAGCCGAAAAAAGGCCTGGCCGAAGGCAATGCCGTTGATTACCTGATCAAGACCCTCAGCACCGCCAAGCCCCACAGCATCACCATCGCCATGCTCGGTCCGCAGACCAACCTGGCGCTGGCATTGACCCAGGCGCCGGAGATCACTCAAGGCATCAAGGAAGTGGTGGTGATGGGCGGCGCGCACTTCAACGGCGGCAATATCACGCCGGTGGCCGAGTTCAACCTGTTCGCCGACCCGATTGCGGCCGAGATCGTGCTCAAGAGCGGCGTCAAGCTGACCTACCTGCCGCTGGACGTGACCCACAAGGTCCTGACCAGCGACGCACGCCTGAAGCAAATCGCTGCGCTGAACAACAACGCGAGCAAGGTGGTGGGCGATATTCTCAATGAATACGTCAAGGGCGACATGGAGCACTACGGCATCCCGGGCGGCCCGGTGCATGACGCTACCGTCATTGCCTACCTGCTCAAGCCTGCGCTGTTCAGCGGCCGTGAGGTCAACGTGGTGGTGGACAGCCGTGAAGGCCCGACCTTCGGCCAGACCATCGTCGACTGGTACGATGGCCTGAAACAACCGAAGAACGCGTTCTGGGTTGAAAATGGCGATGCCCAGGGCTTCTTCGATCTGCTGACCGAACGCCTTGGTCGCCTGAAGTAAACAGCCTGCCGGTCGACGTTCGTCGGCCGGGTCTTATTCGCGCTCGGGGTCTGGCGCCCCCATGTGATCGGCCGGGTATTTCTCGAATACCTGGCCGATGAATGCCTGCGCGGCCTGTGTGCCCAGTTCCTTGACCAGCAGGTCGATACCGATGATTGCCAACTCCTCCGGGCTGCCCGGGCTGTAGGAGCTTTGCCCGTGGGGCCACTTGGCTTTGATGTCGGCGTGGATCGTGACGATGGTCATGGGTGTCTCGCGAGGCTGAAAGGCGGTTAGTGCGTTCTGCGTGTGGAGTTAACCATTTTGCGCCGTGTTTGGCACTGCTACTTAGGCATGAGGGGAGGGCTGTGCGACACTGTCCGCCTGTTTAATTGCCAGGGCAAACCGCGTGCAGATCGACTTGAACAACCCCGACAACCTGACGCTGGACGCTGTGCGGCAGCTGCTTGCGTCCGCCAGTGACAACGTTCATACCCAATTGCGCGTTACCAAGGCCGGCATTGCCTACATTTCTTCGGGCGTGGTGGGTGGCGTCGATATCGACGGCCTTCTGTTCCGCCTGGAGACCTGGGCGGCGGGTTCGGGTTATGTCGGCAACGTCGCAGCCAGCGACGAGGTGTGGGTGATGCAGATTTTCAACGCGCTCAAGCAGAACTGGCCAACCCCGCCGTTTGATTACATCGACATCTACTGAGTGCGTTCATATCTGGTGACGATTGATTCGCCAGCGCCCGGTGTCGACTCAGGCAGACTGGCCCACAGCCAATTGTGACAATTCTGAAACCAATCGGCCAAACCACGGTCGCACGATCTCTGTCCATTTTTTCTCAAAGGAGGCTTCATGCCTTGGAAGCTCGCATCATTCGGTACTTTGTTGGCTGCGCTCGCCTTGTCGGGTTGCAGCACCCCGGGTACCTCTGAGCCAGCCAAAGACACTGCCGTGACCGATGCTGGTCATAGCCGCTGTGAGGCGAAGGCTGCCGAGTTCGCAATCGGCCAGAAAGCTTCGCCACAATTGCTGGAACAGGCCCGTAGCCGCGCCGGAGCGCAGAACGCACGCATTCTCAAGCCAGATGACATGGTCACGCTGGAATACCGCTCCGATCGCCTGAACCTCAATACCGATGACAGCCTTGTGATCAATCGGGTCAATTGCGGCTGATTGCTCCAGCGCTTTTCTCCAGGCCATAAAAAACCCCGTCACATGGACGGGGTTTTTTTAGTTCGGCGCAGAATTACTCTGGGCGAACCTGTGCAGCTTGCATACCCTTTTGGCCTTTCTCAGCCACGAAGGAAACGGTTTGGCCTTCTTTCAGGCTTTTGAAACCGTCGCTTTCGATAGCTTTGAAGTGTACGAACAGGTCGTCACCGCCACCTTGAGGAGTGATGAAGCCGAAGCCTTTTTCATCGTTGAACCATTTAACGGTGCCGGTTTGGCGATTAGACATGGTGTATCTCCAAGAAACATATATTTTCAGTAGTGCTGTGCTGCTCAGGCCAACTGGGCACACCGAGCTATCATAGTCGAAATGTTCGGCTTGGGAGCCCCCCCAAGGCATTGTTTGCTAATCAATCGCGTTGTGTTTCATGCCTTGGCTGGCTGAAATCCCCGATCTACGGGGCTTTCAGGCGAAATATCAGCTGTTAAAAAAAGCCGTAAAAGCTGCGTAATTTGTGAGAAATGGCAGTTTTCATGGCGATTTCTGGTCCTTCAGCCGGTCTGGCAGGGTGTAAAAATTACTTTTTCTTCACGACTTTGCAGGACGAAATAGCCGTCACAGCTTTGGTCTTGAGCGCGGGATCTGCGTTCTGGTTGGTCATGAGTTCCTTGATTTCGGCACTGCTCAATTCGGCATTGATTTTGTCCGCGCCACATTCACAGTGGTCTTTGGCGGTTTTGGCATCAACACTTTGCTGGGCGGCTGCGCTGCAATCCTTGATGAAGCTGTCCCGCGCACCGGCAGGCCAGTTCGACGGGGCTGCGGCGTGCGCACCCAGGGACATGAGGGTCAGGGATGCAGCAAGGGCGAAAGTCGAGGTAAAACGCATAATCAAATGCTCCTGGAGTCGTGGACGAACGGCGATTCTCGGTGTGTTTGAGGGCTGCCGTACAGTTCAAGTTCACTTTTGCCCTTAAAAGCCGGGAATTTTCGTTTCGTGAAGCGGCTTCGGCGCCATGACCGTTCATCTGTGCTAGCATCTTTCGCTTGGCTATTTTCCGGCGCGCCCTATGCCGCCTTGCCAAGGTCTTTTTTGTTTAACTCCAGTCACTCTGGTTCGATTATCGGTTGGCCGAAAGGCTCCTGCCGCTGTAAGGCAGGCGTTCATCACTGAACGGCCTGGTATTGGATCTTGTACTGGCTCATCCCAACCCACGTGACCTTTGGTAGGGGTCACCACTAGGAGAGGAGGCGCCATGCCAACTATTACTCTTCCCGACGGCAGTCAACGTTCATTCGATCATTCGGTTTCCGTAGCCGAGGTCGCCGCATCCATTGGTGCCGGCCTGGCCAAGGCCACCGTGGCCGGCAAGGTCGACGGCAAGCTGGTCGACGCCAGCGACCTGATCACCGGCGATGCCAGCCTGCAAATCATCACGCCCAAGGATCAAGAGGGGCTGGAGATCATTCGCCACTCTTGCGCGCACCTGATTGGCCATGCGGTCAAGCAGCTGTACCCAACCGCGAAGATGGTCATCGGCCCGGTCATCGACGAAGGCTTCTATTACGACATCGCCTACGAGCGTCCTTTCACCCCGGACGACCTGGCGGCTATCGAACAGCGCATGCACGCGCTGATCGAAAAAGATTACGACGTCATCAAGAAAGTCACTCCGCGTGCCGAAGTGATCGACGTGTTCACCGCCCGCGGCGAAGACTACAAGCTGCGCCTGGTGGAAGACATGCCGGACGAGCAGGCCATGGGCCTGTATTACCACGAAGAATATGTCGACATGTGCCGTGGCCCGCACGTGCCGAACACACGCTTCCTCAAGTCGTTCAAGCTGACCAAGCTGTCCGGTGCCTACTGGCGCGGTGACGCGAAGAACGAACAACTGCAGCGGATCTACGGCACTGCCTGGGCTGACAAGAAGCAGCTGGCGGCCTACATCCAGCGCATCGAAGAAGCCGAAAAACGCGACCATCGCAAGATCGGCAAGCGCCTGAACCTGTTCCACCTCCAGGAAGAAGCGCCGGGCATGGTGTTCTGGCACCCGAACGGCTGGACCCTGTACCAGGTGCTCGAGCAGTACATGCGCAAGGTTCAGCGCGACAACGGCTACCTGGAGATCAAGACGCCGCAAGTCGTTGACCGCAGCCTGTGGGAGAAATCCGGGCACTGGGCCAACTACGCCGACAACATGTTCACCACCCAGTCGGAAAACCGCGACTACGCCATCAAGCCGATGAACTGCCCGTGCCACGTACAGGTGTTCAACCAGGGCCTGAAGAGCTACCGCGAGTTGCCGATGCGCTTGGCCGAGTTCGGTGCCTGCCACCGTAACGAGCCATCGGGTGCACTGCACGGCATCATGCGCGTACGGGGCTTCACTCAGGATGACGCCCACATCTTCTGCACCGAAGAGCAGATGCAGGCCGAATCCGCTGCGTTCATCAAGCTGACCATGGACGTGTACCGCGATTTCGGTTTCACCGAAGTCGAGATGAAGCTGTCCACTCGTCCGGAAAAACGCGTCGGTTCCGACGAACTGTGGGATCGCGCCGAAGCTGCACTGGCCGCAGCGCTGGACAGTGCGGGGCTTGCATACGACTTGCAGCCGGGCGAGGGCGCGTTCTACGGTCCGAAGATCGAGTTCTCGCTGAAAGATTGCCTTGGTCGCGTCTGGCAGTGTGGTACCCTGCAGCTCGATTTTAACCTGCCGATCCGTCTGGGAGCCGAATACGTCTCCGAAGACAACAGCCGTAAGCACCCGGTTATGCTGCACCGGGCGATCCTCGGCTCGTTCGAACGGTTCGTCGGGATCCTGATCGAGCACTACGAGGGTGCATTCCCTGCGTGGCTGGCTCCGACCCAGGCAGTGATCATGAATATCACTGATAAACAGGCAGGTTTTGCCGCTGAAGTTGAAAAAACTCTCAATGAAAGCGGATTTCGTGCCAAGTCCGACTTGAGAAATGAAAAGATCGGCTTTAAAATCCGCGAGCATACTTTGCTCAAGGTTCCCTATCTTTTGGTTATCGGAGATCGGGAAGTCGAGATGCAGACTGTCGCTGTGCGTACTCGTGAAGGTGCTGACCTGGGCTCGATGCCCGTCGCCCAGTTCGCTGAGTTCCTCGCGCAAGCGGTTTCCCGGCGTGGTCGCCCAGATTCGGAGTAATTATTATTAAGCGTGAAATGAGACAAGATAAACGAGCTGCACCGAAAGCCCCGATCAACGAGAATATCTCGGCACGCGAGGTTCGGTTAATTGGCGCTGACGGCGAGCAGATTGGCATCGTCTCGATTGATGAAGCGCTTCGTATTGCTGAAGAGTCCAAATTGGACCTGGTGGAAATCTCCGCCGACGCAATCCCACCCGTTTGCCGGGTGATGGACTACGGCAAGTCGATCTTCGAGAAGAAGAAGCAGATTGCCGCGGCGAAGAAGAACCAGAAGCAGATTCAAGTAAAAGAAATCAAGTTTCGTCCAGGGACGGAGGAAGGGGATTACCAGGTAAAACTGCGCAACCTGGTACGTTTCCTGAGTGATGGGGACAGGGCCAAGGTATCCTTGCGATTCCGCGGCCGTGAGATGGCCCACCAGGAGCTGGGGATGGAACTCCTCAAGCGGGTTGAAGCTGACCTGCTCGAGTACGGTTCGGTCGAACAGCATCCTAAGATGGAAGGACGCCAGCTTATTATGGTCATCGCCCCGAAAAAGAAGAAGTAATCAATAGGGCACGGCAGGCCTTCTGATTATGTTTATCAACTGAATGCGGAGTACCGAACATGCCAAAGATGAAAACTAAAAGTGGTGCTGCTAAGCGGTTTCTGAAAACTGCTAACGGTATCAAGCACAAGCACGCTTTCAAGAGCCACATCCTGACTAAAATGTCGACCAAGCGTAAGCGTCAACTGCGCGGTAGCAGCTTGCTGCATCCGTCTGACGTGGCAAAAGTCGAGCGCATGCTGCGCCTTCGTTAATTTTAGTCAAGAATAGA
This sequence comes from Pseudomonas sp. P7779, assembly GCF_013386315.1. NCBI lineage: Bacteria > Pseudomonadati > Pseudomonadota > Gammaproteobacteria > Pseudomonadales > Pseudomonadaceae > Pseudomonas > Pseudomonas sp. P7779. The sequence continues at coordinate 57,966 of NZ_JACARZ010000023.1, forward strand.
GGAAGTAACTCATGGCTCGTGTAAAGCGTGGCGTCATGGCGCGTAAGCGCCACAAGAAAATTCTGAAACTTGCTAAAGGCTACTACGGCGCGCGTTCACGCGTATTCCGTGTTGCCAAGCAAGCGGTTATCAAGGCTGGCCAATACGCCTACCGTGACCGTCGTCAGAAAAAACGTCAGTTCCGCGCTCTGTGGATCGCTCGTATCAACGCTGGTGCACGTGTTAACGGTCTGTCCTACAGCCGTTTCATCGCTGGCCTGAAAAAAGCGTCCATCGAGATCGACCGTAAGGTTCTGGCTGATCTGGCAGTGAACGAAAAAGCGGCGTTTGCTGCGATTGTCGAGAAAGCTAAAGCCACCTTGGCTTAAGTACCCCCGACAGTCACCCTGGGTCGCTTCCGCGGCCCACGGTGTTAAACGTCTTAAATAGGGGAAGAGCCTTCAAGCTCTTCCCCTATTTTGTATCTGGAGTCTGTACATGGAAAACCTGGATGCGCTGGTCTCTCAAGCACTAGAGGCTGTGCAAAGCGCAGAAGATATCAATGCCCTGGAGCAAATCCGGGTTCACTACCTTGGCAAAAAGGGTGAATTGACTCAGGTGATGAAGACCCTGGGGAATTTGCCGGCTGAAGAGCGTCCGCAAGTCGGTGCGCTGATCAACGTGGCCAAGGAGCGTGTTACAGAGGTTCTCAATGCGCGCAAGGCGTCGCTCGAGGAGGCTGATCTTGCGGCCAAGCTCGCCGCCGAATCCATTGACGTGACCCTGCCTGGCCGTGGCCAGACCTCGGGCGGCCTGCATCCGATTACCCGGACTCTGGAACGTATCGAGCAGTTCTTCACCCACATCGGCTACGGCATTGCCGAAGGCCCTGAGGTCGAAGACGACTATCACAACTTCGAGGCGCTCAACATCCCAGGCCACCACCCGGCCCGGTCGATGCATGACACCTTCTATTTCAACGCGAACATGCTGCTGCGCACCCATACCTCGCCGGTACAGGTCCGCACCATGGAATCGCAGAAGCCGCCCATCCGCATCGTCTGCCCAGGCCGTGTGTATCGCAGCGACTCCGATATCACCCACTCGCCGATGTTCCACCAGGTCGAAGGCCTGCTGGTTGATCGCGACATCAACTTCGCCGACCTCAAAGGCACCATCGAAGAGTTCCTGCGGGTGTTCTTCGAGAAGGAGCTGGCGGTACGTTTCCGTCCTTCATTCTTCCCGTTCACCGAGCCATCCGCTGAAGTCGATATGGAATGCGTGATGTGCAGCGGTAAAGGCTGCCGCGTCTGCAAACAGACCGGCTGGCTGGAAGTGATGGGTTGCGGCATGGTTCACCCCAACGTGCTGCGCATGTCCGGGATCGACCCGGAAGAATTCTCGGGCTTTGCCTTCGGCATGGGCGTTGAGCGTCTGGCCATGCTGCGTTACGGCGTGAACGACTTGCGTCTGTTCTTCGACAACGACTTGCGGTTCCTCGCGCAATTTCGCTAGTCGTAACGGATCTTTAGGAGAGCAGGATGAAATTCAGTGAACAATGGCTGCGTGGCTGGGTAAGCCCGCAGGTAAGTCGCGACGAGCTGGTTGCTCGTCTGTCGATGGCCGGCCTTGAGGTCGATAGCGTTACGCCGGCCGCCGGTGTTTTCAGTGGCGTGGTAGTGGGTGAGGTGCTGAGCACCGAGCAACACCCGGACGCTGACAAGTTGCGTGTGTGCCAGGTCAGCAACGGCGCGGAAACCTTCCAGGTCGTGTGCGGAGCGCCAAACGTGCGCCCGGGCCTGAAAATCCCGTTCGCCATGATCGGTGCCGAGCTGCCAGGCGACTTCAAGATCAAGAAGGCCAAGCTGCGTGGCGTTGAGTCCAACGGCATGCTGTGCTCCCAGGCGGAGCTGCAGGTCGGTGAAGGCAACGATGGCCTGATGGAACTGCCGGCCGACGCGCCAGTGGGCCAGGACATCCGTGTCTATCTGGAACTGGAAGATGCCAGCATCGAGGTCGACCTGACCCCGAACCGTGGCGACTGCCTGTCGCTGGCGGGCCTGGCGCGTGAAGTCGGCGCACTGTACGCCGCGACCGTGACCCGCCCGGTGGTTGCAGCGGTACCTGCCGTGCACGACGAAGTGCGTTCGATCGAAGTGCTCGCCCCCAATGCCTGCCCACGTTACCTGGGTCGCGTGATCCGTAACGTCGACCTGTCCAAGCCAACCCCGCTGTGGATGGTTGAGCGCCTGCGCCGTTCCGAAGTGCGCAGCATCGACGCTGCCGTCGATATCACCAACTACGTGATGCTGGAACTGGGCCAACCGCTGCACGCCTTCGATCTCGCCGAAATCAACGGCGGCATCCGCGTGCGCATGGCTGAGGAAGGCGAGAAGCTGGTACTGCTCGACGGCCAGGAAGTCAGCCTGCGTGCCGACACCCTGGTGATCGCTGACCATTCCCGCGCCCTGGCGATTGCCGGCGTGATGGGGGGGGAGCACAGTGGCGTGTCCGCAACCACTCGCGACATCTTTCTCGAAAGCGCTTTCTTCGATCAGATCGCCATCGCTGGCAAGGCCCGTTCCTATGGCCTGCACACCGACGCCTCGCACCGCTACGAGCGTGGCGTGGACTGGCAGCTGGCCCGTGAAGCCATGGAGCGCGCCACTGGCCTGCTGCTGGAAATCACTGGCGGCGAAGCCGGCCCGATCATCGAAACCGTCAGCGAACAGCACCTGCCGTCGGTTGCACCGATCATCCTGCGCGCCAAGGCCGTTGAGCAAATGCTCGGCCTGGTGATCGAGCCGGTTGAAATCGAGCGCCTGCTGTCGGCACTCGGCCTCGGCATCTCGGCCGGTGAAGCAGGGCAGTGGCACGTAGAAGTGCCAAGCCATCGCTTCGATATCAGCCTGGAAGTCGACCTGATCGAAGAACTGGCCCGCCTGTACGGCTACAACCGCCTGCCGGTTCGTTACCCGCAAGCGCGCCTGGCGCCGCAGCCGAAAGCCGAAGCCCGTGCACACCTGCCGGAACTGCGTCGCCTGCTGGTTGCCCGTGGTTATCAGGAAGCGGTGACCTACAGCTTCATCGATCCAAAGCAATTCGAACTGTTCAACCCGGGTGTCGAGCCGCTGTTGCTGGCTAACCCGATCTCCAACGACATGGCCGCCATGCGCTCGTCGCTGTGGCCGGGTCTGGTTAAGGCGCTGTCCCACAACCTGAACCGTCAGCAAGACCGCGTGCGCATGTTCGAAAGCGGCCTGCGTTTCGTCGGTCAGCTGGATGGCCTGAAACAAGAGCCGATGCTGGCTGGCGTGGTTTGCGGCAGCCGTCTGCCGGAAGGCTGGGCACAAGGTCGCGACACCGTCGACTTCTTCGACGTCAAGGCCGATGTGGAAGCGGTGCTGGGCTTTGCTGGTGCGCTGGATGCCTTCACTTTCACCCCTGGCAAACACCCGGCGTTGCACCCGGGCCAGACCGCCCGTATCGAACGTGAAGGTCGCCTGGTGGGCTTCGTTGGCGCGATTCACCCGGAACTGTCGAAAACCTTGGGGCTGGACCGTCCAGTCTTCGTTTTTGAGCTAGTCTTGGCTGAAGTGGCCTCGGGCAAAATGCCTAAATTCAGCGAGTTGTCGCGTTTCCCTGAAGTACGACGTGATCTGGCGCTGATTGCCGATCAAGGTGTTGCGGCCAGTGCTGTTCTGGACGTAATCCGTGAAAATGCAGGGGAATGGCTGACAGACCTCAGGCTATTTGACGTCTATCAGGGTAAAGGCATTGATCCGCATAGAAAAAGCCTTGCAGTTGGCTTGACCTGGCAGCATCCATCGCGCACTCTTAATGACGATGAGGTGAATACGACGACGCAAAATATCCTCACCTCGCTCGAACAAAGGTTGAACGCCACGTTAAGGAAGTGACGTATGGGGGCTTTGACGAAAGCTGAGATGGCGGAACGTCTGTATGAAGAGCTGGGCCTGAACAAGCGCGAGGCCAAGGAATTGGTCGAGCTGTTCTTTGAAGAAATCAGGCACGCACTTGAAGACAACGAACAGGTCAAATTGTCCGGTTTCGGCAATTTTGACCTGCGGGACAAACGCCAGCGGCCTGGCCGCAATCCAAAAACGGGAGAAGAAATCCCGATCACGGCTCGCCGTGTGGTCACCTTTCGTCCAGGGCAGAAGTTGAAGGCCCGAGTTGAGGCTTATGCTGGAACCAAGTCATAACGACGAACTGCCCGTCATCCCAGGCAAACGCTACTTCACCATTGGTGAAGTCAGCGAGCTTTGTGCGGTAAAGCCGCACGTGCTGCGCTATTGGGAGCAGGAGTTTCCTCAACTCAACCCCGTCAAACGCACCGGGAACCGTCGGTATTATCAGCGCCAGGATGTGCTGATGATCCGACAGATCCGTGCGTTGCTGTACGACCAGGGGTTCACCATCAGCGGCGCGCGCCAGCGTATGTCCGGTGATGAAGCCAAAGACGACACCACCCAATACAAGCAAATGATCCGCCAGATGATCTCCGAACTCGAAGATGTGCTGGTGGTTTTGAAGAAGTAATTCCGGCTTTTAAAATACTTCCACATTTCAAAAGCTTGCGGTATATTCCTGATCGCTTCGTTGCGAAGCGAACCCAGTAACACGCCTAGTCGGGGCGTAGCGCAGTCCGGTAGCGCACTAGCATGGGGTGCTAGGGGTCGAGTGTTCGAATCACTCCGTCCCGACCATATAATTTAAAAAGGCCGCGAGATTTATCTCGCGGCCTTTTTTATTTCCCTGCATTCCCAAAAAACACCAACGCCCGCACCTCGATACTCCTCCTTGGCGGTGCATCCACCGGCGTAGTCGGGTCATCAAACGCCGTATGTGCGCTGCGCCTTGCAACATCGCTACGCGAGTCATGGATCTTCAACAGCAGCACTTCATCCGGCCGCAACTGCGGGTAGTAATACCAGCGATGTGCGGGATTGGCCTTGACCGAAAAAGTCTCGCCAACCTTGTCCCGATACACCAGGTCGCTGGGCAGCAAGTCGCTCTCGGCCATGCTTTGCGCATCGCACAGGGCGAGTGGGGTACTCAGGACCGGCGCACCAATCGGCCGCCAGACGTTAATAATCGCAAACCGTTCCAGCAGCCGCTGTTCAGCCTCATCCGCAGGCAAATGATCACGTACCCTGCGAATTGCCGAGCGCTCGGTCTGGTCGTTATGCACGTACCGCACCGGCTCACGCAGCCCGCGGTCCTCGCGTCCAGGCTCGTCCACCCGGATGGTGTGGTCGAAGATCACCACTTTCACCGCACCGGTCTGTTGCTTGAGCAAGGCTTCGGTTTCCGGATAGTAGTGTTCACGGACCTGATCATCGTTTTCCAGGTCAGGCACCGAGCTGGTGTGGTCGATTCTTTCGAAACCGTTGCGATCCAGACAAGCCGGTTCGTCGAGCAACCGGGCGTTGTGAATACTCACTTGGGTGGGGTCCAGCACGCCGTTGCGCTTGGGTGTGCCGTCTGGCTGCGGGAAGGTGTAGTTCACCGGTCGCTCGCCGGTGTCCAGCAGGTAGTTGAGTTCGCCGATGACCGATGGCGGGGCGAGATGAGTCTGATGAGTTCCCATGAACAATCCTCCAGGCGTGAGGCGGTTTTCAGAAGGGTTCCTTGAAGGGCCGCAGGTCCAGTTCCTGGGTCTGCAACTTGTCCGGGCTCCTGCCGCTGACTGCCACCTGCAAACCCTCCCGCGCGAAGCGTCGCGCCAGCGCCGCTCCCAGGCCGGCCACGGCACCCACACCGGCAATCCACACCACAGGCTCGGATCGAGACTCAGACATTAGCCACTTCCTCAATGAGATACGTGGCTAACAATTTACCCATCGCCGGGCGTGAGGAATAAGAACATCGACAGCTAAGGTTATGCGCTGACTCAATAGCGCATTTCCACCGCCACATAAGCCCCAATCCCATCCCCTGGATACAACGACGCCGTATCCTGCCCCTTCGCGTCATACAACGGCTGCACCGCTGTCACGTATTTCTGATTGGTCAGGTTCTTCAAATCCAGCGACACCTTCCAGTCCTTGCTCGGCGTTTCATACCCCACGTTCGCCCCGAAGATTGTGTAGGAGGGCGCATAGAAGCTGTTCGCATAGTCCACCGCCGTACGCGAAGCCGATTGCACATTCACCCCGGTATAGAAGCCCGCCGGGTGCTGATACTGCACTTCGCCCTGATAGATATGCTTCGGAATCCCCGGCAGTTGGTTGTCGCCGAAGGTCGGGTCGTGGCGGTAGTAGAAGTCGTTATAGGTGTACACCTGGCGCAGGGTGATTTTTTCACCCGAGGTGTTTTCCCACAGGCGTGTATTCAAGCCGGCCTCGATCCCTTGGTGGATCGTCGGCGTGGCGTTGAATGCACCGGTGACCGCAGCAGCCGTGGAGGTGGCCGGGATGATCTGCACGTTGAGCAATTCATTTTTCACCCACGAGCGGTAGAGCGCCAGGCTGCCGTCGAAGATGCCCGACGAACCCTTGATCCCGACTTCCACGGTATTGGCTTTCTGTTCCACCAGCGGCCGTACGTACGGCGTGGTCGGCCCGGAGCCGGAGTATTCCCACGACGCCGGTGGGTCGACGGAGCGGCTGACGTTGGCAAACACTTGCAGTTGTGGGTTGAACTCGTAACGCACGCCCACTCGCGGTGCCAGGCTCCAGTTGTCGTAGGTCACATCGCTCGGGTAGGTGGTGGTGTTGGCCACCAGGGCTTCCTTGACGTCGGCATGGCGGCGCACGTTGATCGCCGAGACGCCACTGGTCAGCCACAGGCCGTCCACCAGTTCCAGGTCGTTGCCCACGGAGAACACGTGATCGAACGAGGAGCTGTAGTCGACGAACTTGCTCGTCTGTTTGTTGGCGAAGGTGGAGTCGACCTGGCCCTTGAGGTGCTCGGTGGAGGTGAAGGCCAGGCTGGAGCGGCTTTCGTGGCCGAACAGGGTGTCGCGGCGGTCGTAGTTGATCACCGCGCTCAGGTCATGCCAGTCCCAGTAGCTGGGGTTGCTCGGGCTGTTCGGGCTGTTGTTGTGGGCGTACTGGTAGTAGACGAAACCCACCGACAGGGTGGCGTCGTCCTCAAAGGTGTAGGTGGTCTTGCTGCCCAGCCATACGCTGCCGGGGCGACGGCTGCCGGCGCCGCTGCTTTCGGCGGTGGCACTGGCACGGTCGGAATGGTGCTTGACCGCATCCAGGGTGGTGGCGCTCGGGTCGTTGTGGAACTCGTCGCGGTAACGCAGCATCACCCGGGTTTCGAGTTGCGGGCTGAAGCGGTAGCCAAAGTTGGCCACCACGCCCTGGCTCTTCGACAGGCTGTAGTCGCGGTAACCGTCGCTGCGGTAGTTGTCGGCATTCAGGTAGTAATCGAACGCACCCTCGACGCCGCCGACACTCAGGCTTTGCTTGTTGTAGCCGTAGCTCCCGGTTTCCGCTCGCACCCGCAGCCCGGGTGCGGTGTAACCGGTCTGGTTGACGAAGTTGATGGCGCCGCCAAGGCTCAGTGCGCCGTACTGGAAGGCGTTGGCACCCCGCAGGATCTCGGTGTAGTTCACCCCCGAGCCGTTGAGGAATTCGTAGGGTGTGCCGCCCGGGCCGGTGATCGGCAGGCCGTCGAACAGGAACTTGATGCCCTCACGGAAATACCCCGGCGAGGTGTTGGCGCCCGAGCCACGAATGGAGATCTTGGCCGCGTCGTTGCCGCCGGTGGACTGCACGAACACGCCCGGCTGATAGGCGAGGGTGTCCTGCAAGGTGGCGGTGCGTCCCTTGGCCACTTGTTCGCTGTCGACTACGCTGGTGCCGCCTGGCACTTCGGACAGCTGACTTTTGGCTGCCTCAACGGGCGTGATTTTTTGTGCCTCTACTGTCACCGTCTTTAGCCGTGTTCCGGTCGTCGGTGTGACCTCATCATCTGCCTGCACACTGGCGGAAAAAACCAGGGCTGAGCCCAGCCCCACCATCGCCAGCCAAGTTGCTTGCCGCACGGCAAGTGTCAACTTTTGCAACTCTCCCCGAAAGATTGGATCCATTAAGCGTGTTCCTTGTGAATAGATAAAAGAGCCCCAGCTTTCTATTCGAATAGTCATGCCTGTTTCGCTCTGAGCAGTTTCTATGCCAAGACTATTGGCCAAGGAATACGGGCGCTTAGTTAAGGTTAAGTGTTCTGCGGGATACTTTGTTTTGAATCGGTGTTTGATTCTCAACAGTCAACTTTAATGCCTGGGATTGCCGCAGCTGTCTCGAACGCAACAGTTGATAAGCAGTGTGTAAGGCTACCAACAATCTCGGGGTGTATAACGGGTATAACCATATAAGTGTTTGGCAGTGTTTGCCCCGTTTTACAAGGGTTTTGCGCCGGTTTCATGGTCAATATGGCGTTTCTTGAAGACTGGCATGCTCACTGCATTACATCCCGTAATTGCAAACTTTCAGTGTTCATCGAGTTCCTCTAAGGAAGTGTCATTGACAACCATCCTGAAACTTTCGGCGGTTATTTCACTGTGCCTGGCAGTCAATGCCTGCTCACCGGCTGCGGCACCGAAACATGAAACGTCTGCGGCTGATGGCACGGTCACCAACGGTGTAGTGACTTATTCGGCGACGGACTTTCATGAGTCGTCACCGGGGCGCAGTGGCGGAACTTTGCGCGTCTCAGCCGCCTCCGACGCCGGCAGTTTCGATGTTCACGCACTGTCTAACGGCAACATCCAGTGGATGGGCCGGATTCTCTTCGATTGCCTGGTGTACCAGGACGAGCAGGGCAATATCAGCCCGTGGCTGGCCCGCTCCTGGGACATCTCCGACGACGGCAAGACCTACACCTTTCACCTGCGCGACGACGTGACCTTCAGCGACGGCGAGAAATTCAATGCCCAGGCGCTGCAAACCAACCTGGACCACATGCGCGACCCGGCGACCAAGTCCCCACTGGCCGCGGCCTATATCGCGCCGTACCTGGATGGCAAGGTCATCGACGACTACACCTTCGAAGCCCATTTGCGCGAACCCTATACGCCGTTCCTGGATGTGCTGGCGCAGTCCTGGCTGAGCATGATCTCCCCCAGGCAGATTCGCGAGGCGCCGAAGACCATCGCCGAGCACCCCATCGGCAGCGGGCCGTTTACGTTGCAGAGCTACACCCGTGACCAGGGCGCGGTGTTCATCAAGCGCCCCGGCTATAACTGGGCGCCACCGGTGACGCGCCACGCGGGCGAAGCCTACCTGGACCGTATCGAACTGAGCTACGTCCCCGAAGCCATGATCCGCTTCACGGCGCTAGAGTCCGGCCAGTCGGATTTCGCGCTTGATGCACCGGCCCAGAATGCCGCCGCCATCCGCGCCAACCCCGACCTGGTGATGCGCAGCCGGATTCGCAAGGGCAACCCGAGCCGTGGCATCGTGTTCAACGTCGAGCAGGCGCCATTCGACGACGTGCGAGTACGTCGCGCCGTGGCCAAAGCCGTCGACCGCGAAGGATTGGCGTGGATTTCCGGCTTCGGCGAATACATCGCCAAAGCCGATTTCCTGGCGGCGAATACCCGGTTTTATCAACCCAACAAAGAGGCCCTGGCCTACGACGTCAAGGCGGCCAATACCTTGCTCGATGATGCCGGTTGGACAGGGCGCGACGCCCAGGGCTATCGGACCAAGGCCGGGCAGCGCCTGAAGGCGACCTTGTTGGCCTATAGCAGCCCGGCCTTTCCCGGCAGCGTTTCGGTGGCCATCCAGGCCGACCTGAAAAAAGTCGGCTTTGAGATGACCGTCGAGATGCTGCCGCTGACCCGGGTGATCGAGAGGCGCTATGCCGGTAAGTTCCAGGCGATGGCGGACGGTTACTGGCACACCAACACACCCGACGGCATGTTCGTGCTTTATCACAGCGAGTCCATCAGCACCGATAAAAGGATCGGCCAGAACGTTGGACGCTTCCGTGATGCCGAACTGGATCGCGTGCTCAGCGCCGCTCGCCAATCCCGCGATCCGGTTGAGTTGCAGGCGCTCTATGGCGAGGCACAAAAGCGCCTGACCGAAACCGTGCCGTCGGTGCCTTCGGTGGAAGCCCAGGTACTCACCGCCTATGGTCGACAAGTCCAGGGCGTGATTTTCGATACCTCCCACAACGTACCGTTCTTCACCAGCATCTGGCTGGACCGGGGGCAACCATGAGCCTGTTCAAATCCATCGCCTGGCGCCTGCTGGCGGGCATTGGCGTGCTGTGGGGCGCGGCGACGCTGACGTTCCTCGCGGTCAATTTCAGCGGCGGTGACACGGCGCTGGCAATCCTCGGCGGGCCGGATTCGATGCCCACCCCGGAGCTGCTGGCCCGGGTGCGTGCCGAGTACGGCCTGGACCAACCCCTGATAGTGCAATACGGCAATTACCTGGTGCGCCTGGCCCATGGCGACCTGGGCGAGTCCTATCGCTTGCGCATCCCGGTGCAGCAGGCGATTGCCGAGCAGATCGGTGCAACCATTCAACTGTCCCTGAGCGCGGCGTTGCTGGCGGTGGTATTGGCCCTGGTGTGCGCGATCCTCACCGCCAACCGTTCGCGTTGGGTGCGTTCAGCCGTTTCAGGCAGCGAGCTGGTGCTGTCTTCAGCACCTTCGTTTGTGATCGGGATGCTGTTGTTGCTGGTGTTTTCGTTTCATTGGCACTGGTTGCCGCCCTCCGGTTCCGTTGGCTGGCGCTCATTGATCCTGCCCTCGATCGCGCTGGCGTTGCCGGTGGCGGCAGTGCTGACCCAGCTGCTGCGCCAGTCCCTGGAAGACACCCTCGAACAACCCTTTATTGCCATGGCCCGTGCCCGTGGCTTGTCCGAAACCGCTGTGCGCCTGCGTCATGCCTTGCGCCATGCGCTGGTGCCGTTGGTGACCCTGGCCGGGTTCGTGTTCGCCAGCCTGCTGGGCGGCGCGGTGGTGGTGGAATTGCTGTTTGCACGCCAGGGCATCGGGCGCTTGATGCTCGATGCCACCAGCAACAAAGACGTGCCGGTGGTGCTGGGCGTGACCTTGCTGGCCGCCACCGTCTATGTGCTGGTGAACCTGGCCGTCGATTTGATCAACCGCTGGATTGACCCTCGGGCCAACCAAGCGTGAGTGCCTTTGAAGAAGGAAAAACCATGAGTGCTTCGATCCCCGCTGAAGTGAGTTATGCCGACTTGCACCAGCGTTTCGCTGACGTATTTGCCCGGATAGCCGACACCGCCGTCGCCCGCGAGCAGCAACGCGAGCTGGCCCATGACGCGGTGGCATGGCTGCGCGAGGCCGGCTTTGGCGCACTGCGTGTGCCGCAGGCCTTGGGCGGCCTGGGTGCAAGCCTGCCGCAGCTGTTTCGCCTGTTGATTGAGCTGGGAGAGGCCGATTCAAACCTGCCGCAGATTGTGCGCGCGCATTTCGGGTTTGTTGAAGGCCGGCTTTCCAGTCGCGACAGCGCTTCCCAGGATTACTGGTTCGCCAAAGTCGTCGACGGCGAGTTGTGGGGCGCCGCCATGGCCGAACGCACCGACACCACCCGCAACTCGGTGACCCTCAGCGCGGTCGATTCCGGCTGGCAGCTGGACGGTGAAAAGTACTACTGCACCGGCACGCTGTACGCCAACTGGATCGCCGCCGTGGCCCTGGATGGCGAAGATTTTGTCAGCCTGGCGGTACGCACCGACGCGCCGGGTGTCACCGTCGAGGATGACTGGGACGGCTTTGGCCAGCGACTCACCGGCAGCGGCACCACCCGCTTCAAGGCGGTGAACGTACCGGAGCAGCACATTGTGCGGCGCTTCAAGAAAGACGAACTGCGCGCCGAGTCCTACCTGAGCGCTTTCTACCAGCTGTTCCACCTGGCGACCCTGGCCGGCATCGCCAACGCCGTGCTGCGTGACGCCACCGAATTCGTCAAGGGCCGCACCCGCGCGTTTGGTGTGCCGGGGCAATCGAGCCCCAAGGATGACCCGCTGGTGCAGCGCGTGATCGGCCGCTTGTCGAGCCTGGCCTATGCCGCACGCACCCAGGTGCTGGCCGTCGCCGAGGTGCTGCAGGACGTGCACGAAGCGGAGCAGGGCGGGCACGCAACCGAACAGCATTACACCGAGGCCGAGATTCGCGCTTTTCAGGCGCAACAGATCGTGCTGGAACAGGTACTGGAAGCCACCACGCTGCTGTTCGAAGTCGGCGGCGCCTCCGCCACCAGCGAGTCGCGTCGCTTCGACCGGCATTGGCGCAACGCGCGAACCCTGGCCTCCCACAACCCGGCGATCTTTCGCGAACGGGCACTGGGCAACTACTACCTCAATGACGTCACCCCGAACGCCGCCTGGCGCAGCCTGCAAGCCGCCGACGCCGAGCAGCAGGCCGCCCGCGACGAAGCGAGTGCGGTATGAGCCATCAACCCTTGAAGAAAAAAGGATCACCCATGCGTTACCGCCAACTGGGCAACAGCGACATCCAAGTCAGCGTGCTGGGCCTCGGCACCATGACCTGGGGCCACCAGAACACCGAAAACGATGCCCATCAACAGATCGACCTGGCACTGGCCGAAGGTATCAATTTCATCGACACCGCCGAGATGTACCCCACGCCCACCAAGGCCGAAACCTGGCGCACCACCGAGCGTTACATCGGCAGCTGGCTGGCGGCCAGTGGTCGACGTGACGAGGTGATCCTGGCGAGCAAAATCGCCGGGCCGGCCCGTGACCCCAGCAGCCAGCAACACATTCGCGACGGCCTCAGCCACCACGACCGGCGCAACATCGTCGAAGCCCTCGACGGCAGCCTCAAACGCCTGAACACCGACTACCTCGACCTGTACCAACTGCACTGGCCCGACCGCACCACCAACATCTTCGGCCAGCGCGAATACCCGTATCAGGCAGACACCCAGAGCGTCGCCATCGAGGAAACCCTGGCGGTGCTGGCCGATCAGGTCAAGGCTGGCAAGGTGCGCCACATCGGGGTTTCCAATGAAACCCCGTGGGGCGTCGCCGAGTTTCTCAAGCAAAGCGAACGCCTCGGCCTGCCGCGCATTGCCAGCGTGCAAAACCCCTACAGCCTGCTTAACCGCCTGTACGAAGGCGGCCTCTCGGAGTTCACCCATCGCGAAGGCGTCGGGCTGCTGGCGTACTCGCCGCTGGCCTTCGGTGCGCTCACCGGCAAGTACCTCGGCGGCGCACGGCCCGAGGGCTCGCGGCTGTCGGCGGTGTACCGCACTTTCAATCGCTACGACAGTGCCTCGGCCCAGGAGGCCATCACCGGCTACGTGGAGATTGCCCGGCAACATGGCCTCACCCCGGCCCAACTGGCCCTGGCCTTCATCATCGACAAACCCTTCGTCACCAGCGCACTGACCGGGCAAACCAGCCTGGCGCAATTGCGCGACAACCTCGGCGCGCTGGACGTGACTCTTGGCGATGAGATCAAGGCGCAGATCCAGGCCATCCACCAGCGCATCCCCAACCCCGCGCCCTAGCACCAGGAGCCTGGCATGACGCAAACCATTGAAACGTTGATCGGCAATCGCCCGTTGCGTCTTGTCGGGTTTACCCAACTGCGGCCGGGTCTGTTGCTCGCCGGGGTATTTGTCGGGCTGTTGCTGTTGGCCGCCGTTGTTCCGCAATGGCTGGCCCCGTATGACCCGTTGGAGGCGTCGGCGCGCATGGCGTTCCAGGCGCCGAGCAATGTGCATTGGCTGGGCACTGATGAGAACGGGCGCGATGTGCTCAGCCGATTGATTTATGGCGTGCGTTCGTCGCTGTTCATGGGCCTCGCCGCCACTGCGCTGGGACTGGCCTGGGGCACCTTGCTCGGGTTGATCGCCGGGCTCGGTCCGCGTTGGCTGGACGGCGCCTTGATGCGCGGTATCGACGTGCTGCTGTCCTTTCCCGACCTGTTGCTGGCGCTGGTGATCATCACGTTTTTCGGCCAGGGCACGGCCAATCTGATTCTCGCGATAGGCATCGCTGGCGTGCCGCGTTATGCGCGCCTGGTGCGGGCGCAAACCCTCAGCGTACGCAATGCCGGCTACGTCGAATCCGCCGTCACCCTCGGCCAATCGCAACTGGCGGTGGTGCTGCGGCACATCCTGCCGAATGCGTTCAAGCCAGTGTTGATCCTCGCCACCATCGGCATCGGCGGCGCGATCACTGCCGGTGCCGCCTTGAGTTTTCTCGGCTTCGGCGCACCGCCGCCTGCGCCGGAGTGGGGCGGGATGATGTCCATCGGGCGCAGCTTCCTGGCCAATGCGCCGTGGCTGGTGGCCTGGCCCGCCCTGATCATCACCCTGACCGTTGTTTCCATCAGTGCCATCGGCCGCGAACTCTTGCGCCGCAGCGAAGGAAAGCCTCTATGACGATGAACATCCATACCCTCGGCCCGTTGGTCGATATCCGCGACCTCACAGTACGTTTCGGCCAGGCCGAGCCAGTGTTGCACGGTGTCAGTCTGCAGTTGAACCGGGGCGAATGCCTCGCGCTGGTGGGGGAGTCGGGGTCCGGCAAAAGCGTCACCGCCCGCACCCTGGCTGGCCTCACCGGCAAGGACGCCCATGTCCAGGCTGCCAAGCTGGCCTTCCAGGGCGTCGACCTGCGCCAGCTCAACGAGCGGGCCTGGCAGCAACTGCGCGGCGCGAGCATCGGCTTTGTGATGCAGGACGCGTTGGGCGCGCTGGACCCGCTGCGCCGCGTCGGTGCCGAGATCGAAGAACCGTTGCACCTGCACACCGCATTGGGCCTGGAAGCGCGCCGCCTGCGGGTGCTGGAACTGCTGCGGGATGTCGGTGTGCCGGAACCGGAACTGCGCGCCAGCCAATACCCCTGGCAACTTTCCGGTGGCTTGCGCCAGCGGGCGCTGATCGCCTCGGCGATTGCCTGCAATCCGCGGCTGATCATTGCCGATGAACCTACCACGGCACTGGATGCTACGGTGCAGGCCCAGGTCATCGCCCTGCTGGAGAGCCTGCGCGGTGAAGACAATGCACTGCTGATGGTCAGCCACGACCTGTCGGTGGTCTCGCGCCTTGCCGATCGCGTGGCTGTGATGCGCCACGGGGTGATCGTGGAGGAGGGCAGCACCGAACAGGTCCTGCAAGACCCGCGTCATCCGTATACCCAACTGCTGCTGCGGGCCGCCAAGGCCGTGCACTTCCAGCCCACACGCCGACTGCTCACGGCGGTGGAGCCCGAGCCGGCGCCCCAGGGCGAAATACTGCTTGAAGCACGCGAGCTGTCCAAAACCTTTGTCGGCCCCGACGGCAAAACCCGCACTGTGCTGAACCAGGTGTCGCTACAGCTGCGTCGCGGCGAGACGCTGGGGGTGGTGGGCGAATCGGGTTGCGGCAAGACCACCTTGACCCGGCTGATACTCGGCCTGGAAGCCGCCGATGCAGGCGAGGTGTGGATCAATGGCCAGCGCTGGTCCGACCTCGACGCCAGGCAAAAACGCGAAGCCCGGCGTGCGGTGCAAGTGGTGTTCCAGGACCCGCTCAGCTCCTTCGACCCACGCTACACCGTGCAGCGTGTGCTGTTCGAAGCGCTGGTGGTGGCTGGCGTACCGCGTCATGCCCGGCGCGACCGTGCCCTGGAACTGCTGGAACTGGTACGCCTTGATGCCAGCGCCTTGTCGCGCCGGCCGATCGAACTTTCCGGTGGCCAGCGCCAGCGCATCGCGATTGCCCGAGCGTTGGCTTCCGAGCCGCAGATCCTGATCTGCGATGAACCGGTGTCGGCACTCGACGTGTCGGTACAGGCACAGATTCTCGAACTGCTCGACGACCTCAAGCGCCGCCTCGGCCTGGCTTGCCTGTTCATTTCCCATGACCTCGGCGTGATCAACCACGTCAGCGAGCGCGTGCTGGTGATGAAGGCCGGTGAAGTGGTGGAGTCCGGCTCGGTACGCGCGGTGTTCGACCGTCCGGCCCATGCCTATACCCGCGCGCTGATCGATGCGATCCCGACCCTTGAAACCGACTACACGCCGATCCCGTTCTACCTGAATGTCGCGATCTGACGTATTGGAAAACGTATCTACGAAAGGAGTGCTCCTGGTGCCCAAGCAACTGCACGTGAATTTGTTTGAAATGAACTGCGTCAGCCACATCGTCCATGGTTTGTGGGTGCACCCGGACAACAACCGGCACCGTTTCAACGACCTGGACTATTGGACCGAGCTGGCGCAGCTGCTGGAATACGGCACCTTTGATGGCGTGTTCCTGGCCGATGTGATTGGCACCTATGACCGCTTTCGCGACGGCCCCGAGACCTCGCTGCGTGAGGGCATGCAGATTCCCAGCAACGACCCTCTGCTGGTGATTCCGGCGATGGCCGGGGTGACCAAGAACCTGGGTTTCGGCGCGACCTTTTCCACTACCTACGAACCGCCGTTCGCCTTTGCGCGGCGCATGAGTACCCTCGATCACCTGACCAAGGGGCGGGTGGGCTGGAACATCGTCACCTCGTATTTGCCGAATGCGGCGCGCAACTTCGGGCATGACACTGAGGTGGTTCACGATCACCGCTACGAGATCGCCGATGAATACCTCGACGTGCTGTACAAGCTTTGGGAAGGCTCCTGGGACGATGACGCGGTGATTGTCGACCGTGAGCGTCGGATCTACACCGATCCGGACAAGGTGCGCTATATCAACCACGTGGGGGAACACTTCAAGGTTGCCGGCCCACACTTGTGCCAGCCTTCGCGGCAGCGTACGCCGGTGTTGTTTCAGGCTACGGGGTCACCGGCCGGGATCGAGTTTGCCGGGCGGCACGCCGAAGTGGTGTTTACCGGTGGTAATGATGCGCCGGCGGTGCGGGCGAATATCCAGGCGATGCGGCAGAAGGCGGTTGAGCATGATCGCGATCCGGCGGGGTTGAAGTTTATTGTGATGGCGGGGGTGATCGTTGGGCGGACCGATGAGGAGGTGAGTGCCAAGCTCGACAGTTATCGCAAGTTGGTGAGTGTCGAGGCGTCGCTGGCTCACGGGCAGTCGGCGATTGATTTGACGGCGTATCCGCGGGATACGTTGATCAGTGATCTGGTGAGTCGGCAGGTCAAGGGGTGGGAGAGTTTGAGCCGGTACAAGGCGGACTCCACTGTTGGGGCGGTACTGGCGCAGCTGGGTGGGTTTAATCGCGAGCGGTTTTTTGTCGCGGGTACGCCGACGGTGGTGGCGGACGCGATTGAGAAATGGCTGGATGAGGATGGGATCGACGGGATTAACCTGAGGCAGTATTTGTCGTTTGAGACGGCGCGGGACTTTATTGAATTGGTGGTGCCGGAGTTGCGTCGTCGGGGGCGGTTTCGTGAGCGGTACAACGAGGGGGAGACGTTGCGGGAGCGGTTGTTTGGGG
>NZ_JACARZ010000220.1:0-792 GCF_013386315.1 Pseudomonas sp. P7779
CACCAGCACTGCGCCGGCCGGCAGTTGCGCGGGGTTGCGGTAGTCGGCGGAGTGGATCTGGTGCAGCGCGCTGTCTTGAGGGGCAATCGCCGGAATCACCGGCTTCTGGAACGGCCCGGTGGCCGCCACCACGCGGTTGGCTTCGATCACGCCTTCGCTGGTGTGGATGGTGAAGCCTGGGCGACCGACATTGCGCACCACCGAGGTCACGTCGACGCCGGTGCGAATCGGTGCATTGAACTTGCGTGCATAGGCTTCGAAGTAGTCCGCCACACGCTCTTTCGGCGCAAAGCCATCGGGGGCGACGTTATCGAAGGCCAGGCCCGGAAAACGGTCATGCCAGGCCGGGCCGTTGGCGACCAGCGAGTCCCAGCGGCCGGTGCGCCAGCGCTCGGCGATACGGCTGCGCTCCAGCACCAGGTGCGGCACGCCTTGCTTGCTCAGGTGCTCGCTCATGGCGACGCCAGCCTGACCGGCTCCCACCACCAGCGTGTCTGTTTTTGTTATTGCTTGAGTCATGTGTCTGTCCTTGCGTAATGCAGTTGGATTCAGCTTGGGCATGGCTTCAAGGCTAGGGGGAGGGCGGTTTTTAATAAAATATTATTAAGCTGGGAAGTGAGCATAAATATCGGATGCAGGCTCACCCTATCGGGTGATTTCGAGGATGGAGCGGGTGTGCAACCATCCTTGCAGTTCTTTCAGCGAGTGTTTGAAGTGGAAAACGACCGGCTTTCTTCTGCGCAATGGTTCGAACAGATGGCCCGGGTGACCGATAGCATCGGGCAATCGGGG